>NZ_JARESV010000039.1:0-76107 GCF_046026985.1 Paraburkholderia sp. RL18-101-BIB-B | reverse complement strand
TGTTCCGCCTATTTGGGGCATGGTCATGGTGCGTCCTTTCGGGTCACTGCCTCTGGAAGAGAGATTGAATGTCGGGCGCGACTGTGTACCCCCGGGAAGCGGTCTCGTCCATCATCGCGAAGGGATCGGAAAACCAAGGGTCTGCGCCAAAGAACTACCTGCGATACGGAGGCCGCGAGATTTTTTGATGGTAGTTGGCGGGGGCAAAGGATGGCTATTACATAAATCTGGTACTAGCCCAGCGAGGATATTGGCGCTCTACGCTTGTTGAGCGACCAGGCCAGCCACCTGGACGTGCCTCGGACTACACAAAAATGCAATGTCTCGGCTGAGCACAACGCTAGATGGAGCAGAGGAGGGGACTGAAGCCCCCGGACAGATGTTGGGGCCGTCCACCACTGCGCGCGCCGTAGATTGTGTCATCCACTCGCCCCATCAGCGAAGCTATCGGCCGCACGATATCCGGCTCTGCGGCCGGGGTGCCGACCCGAGCGATTGCAACTCGAGCGATACCTGTTCGGCGACGTTCTGCCCAAGCCGGCTGCCGACGAGTTTGAGCATCAAATCAAGCGGCGCGGTACCGCCGACGCACGTCAGGCGATCGCGGTCGATCACGAACAGTTCGTCTGCAAAATGGACTCGCGGAAACTCCTTGCGCAACACGTGCAGGTCTTCCCAATCCACAGTGCAGCGGTGGCCGTCGAGCAACCCCACCGACATCAGCGCATACGCACCGGTGCACATGCCACCGAGTGGTACACCCTGCCGCGCGAGATCGCCGAGCAGCTCCCTGACGCTGCTATCCACCGCGCTGCGGATTTGCGTGCCGCCGCAGACGATCAGCACATCCGGCCTGCCCGCTTCTTCAAGCGTGCACGCGGGCTTGAGCGTGATGCCGTTGCTGGCGCTCACTGGCACGCCATCGGGTGTAAGGATCGACCATCGATAATGCTGCGCGTGGGCGACGTGATTCGCCACGCGCAGCACCTCGACCGCGCTCGTGAACGCGATCATCGAAAAGCCGGGCAGCGTGAGAAAGCCAAAATGCGCAAGGCTCTGCAACGGCAATTCATTCGTGGCTGACGTCACTTCACTCTCCATGATGCTTACGGTAGGTCTGGTGGTCGCGGAAATCGATGGTTTTCGCGGTGGCATGCTGCTCTCTACCGGTTCAGTTCTGTGCGGCCGGCCGCTCGGCTCGTACGCGCATTACACTGCGCAGACCTGCGAAGCGCGGCGCGCTGACCGTGCCCGGGGAGCGGCCGAAGCTCTCGGTGATACGATCCAACATGATCGCGAGCAGCACCACCGATAAGCCGCTTTCGAAGCCCAGCCCGATATCGAGGCGCTGAATACTGGCAAGCACATCGTTGCCGAGACCGCCCGCGCCGACCATCGACGCAATGATCACCATCGATAGCGCCAGCATGATCGTCTGGTTCACGCCCTGCATGATCGACGGCAACGCGTTGGGAAACTGCACCTTGTACAGCAATTGCCACGGCGTGCAGCCGAACGCCTGCCCCGCTTCGACGATCTCGCGATTCACGTGACGGATGCCGAGGCTCGTCAGACGCACGGCGGGCGGCATCGCGAAGATCACCGTAGACAGAATCCCAGGCACGCGGCCGAGGCCAAACAGCATCGCAGCCGGGATCAGGTAGACGAAGGCGGGCATCGTCTGCATCAGGTCGAGGATCGGTCGCACGACCATCGCGACGTGCTTGTTCTTTGCGGTCCAGATGCCGAGCGGCACGCCGAACACGAGGCTGATCAGCGTGGAAGACAACGTCAGACCCAGCGTGATGACGGTCTGATCCCAGAACCCGGTCGCATAGATCAGTAATTGCGATAGTGTCGCGAAGATCGCAAAGCGCCAGCCGACCCGCCACAAGCCGATTCCAATGAAGAACGCCATCAACGCCCACATCGGAACGGCTTGCAGGCCATGTTCGATCAATGCGGCAAAACTCTCGATCGCCTTGCCGATCGAATCGAAGGTACTCGCGTCGTGATCGAGCAGATAGTGAACCGACTGGTCGACCCAACGGCCGAGTGGAATGATCTCAGACATGGGCACCTCGATTGCGCGTGATTACCTTCAGAACGTCCGCCCGATCGACGGAACCGCAATAGCGGTCTTCATCGTCGACCACGGGCAGCGCGGTCGAGTTCACGCACAGGCGCGACACCACGTGATCGAGCGACGCGCCACGCGAAATGCATTCGACCTTGCGCAGCGACGGCGACGCATTCCCGATCGCATCGCGCGTCACGAAGCCGCGAATGCGGCGCTCCGCATCGAGCACGAAAGCGTATTCGGCGCTGCCGTTCAACGACGCTTCGACGCTCGACTGATCGAGAATACGCACGAGCGGCACGCCGTTCGTCTGCATCAGATCGCCCGCCGTCAGATAGCGGCTCGTATCGACGCCTTCGAAGAAGGCACGCACGTAATCGTCGGCGGGGTTCGCGATGATGTCTTGCGGCGTACCAATCTGCACGACGCGGCCGCCTTCCATGATTGCTATCCGGTTGCCGATGCGCAGCGCCTCTTCGAGATCGTGCGACACGAACACGATCGTGCGGCGCTGATTGTTTTGCAGTTCCAGCAGTACGTTCTGCATTTCCTTGCGCTTGAGCGGATCGAGTGCCGAGAACGCTTCGTCCATGATCATCAGCGACGGGTTCACCGCGAGCGCACGCGCGAGACCCACACGCTGCTGCATGCCGCCGGACAGTTCGGCCGGCAGCTTCTGCGAGAACGTCGCGAGGCCGACCTGTTCGAGCACTTCGAGTGCACGCTTTTCACGCGTCTTGCGTCCCATGCCGGCCACTTCGAGACCGAAGGCGGCATTCGACAGCACCGTGCGCTGCGGCATCAGCGCGAACGATTGGAACACCATGCTCATCTCAGTGCGCCGCAGCGACGTGAGTTCGGAGCGGCGCACTGCGGCAATGTCGCGGCCATCGATGATGACCTTGCCCGCCGTCGGCTCGACGAGCCGGTTGATCAGGCGGATCAACGTGGATTTGCCGGAACCTGACAAGCCCATCAGCACGAAGATCTCACCTTCCTGAACGTCGAACGAGACATTGTGGACGCCGACCACTTGGCCTGTTCTGGCAAATATCTCGTCCTTGGTGGCGCCGTGCGCGAGCAGGTCAGCCGCCGCGTTGGGATTGTTTCCAAAAACCTTGCAGAGACCTTCGACCACAACCTTTGGGGAATCCATTGAATTCATGTCCTTGTGATGCAGGCGCCGGCCTGCACATTGATGCCTCCGTGGCTTTTCGTACTCGCCGGGCAAACCAGGGTGATAGTCGCGCGCAGAGCGGCTTTCAGCAAAGCTCGGCCGTTCGGCGGCTTTGGCGCAGTCGGTGACTGCACAAGCGATGGATCAACAGGGACTCTTGAATCAAACCATCAAGATTTGAACGAGACGTACGTCTACCCCTATCAGCGAGAATGCGAGAAACACGCAAAGACAGCTGGTGGATCTCGCCACCGACATCAGGTAGGAGCCACGAAACTAACTAAGAAATCATTGCGTCTTAGCAACCCAGCTATCCACGCGCTCCGCGTGCGCCGCAATCCACGCATCAGCCGCAGCCGTCGGCTTGCTGCCATTCTCGGTCGCCAGCATGACGCTATCGATCTCACCCGGTTTCCACTGGAATTTCTTAAGGAACGCAACCACAGGCGCGGCCTTCGTCTCGAGCTGTGGGTTGATCACGTTATCAACATGCTCGGCGCCGCCAAATACCTTCTTGGGATCGTCCAGAAATTTGAGCTTCCACTTGGCAAACATCCAGTGGGGTGCCCAGCCTGTCACTACAACCGGCTTGCTCCCGTTCATCCGTCGAGCGAGTTCCGCCGTCATTGCGCTGCCCGAGCTCGGCATCAAAGTCAGGCTGAGGTTATAAGCCTTGATGGCGTCGTCGGCTTTCTTCATCACGCCCGCACCTGCGTCGATCCCGACGATACGATCGTTGAAATCCGCTTTGTGCGCTTCGAGATCGGCAACGCTATTCTCGGGCACGCTCGCCGGTACGACCAACCCGATCTTTGCATCCGGGAAATTGGTGCCGAGGTCGGTCACTTTCCCTTTGAACTGCTCCCAGTACGCGCCATGTGTCGCCGGCAGCCAGGCTGACAGCGTCGCATCAAGATCGCCCCGTGCGACGCCCTGCCACATGACACCTGCTGCCACAGGCACGAGTTGAACCGGATATCCCAGTCGCTTCTCGATAATGCGTGCGGCCACGTTCGACGTTGCGACGCTGTCGTCCCAACCTTCGACATAGCCAATCTTGATTGGCGGTTTGGTATCCGCTGTCGCACTGACGGATGTACTCATCATCGTTACCATTGCAGTGCCCAACACACTGCACAACAATAGTTTTTTGAAAGCCTTCTTCATTGATTTCCTTTGCTTGTTAACCATAAGGAGAAAACCGCTGGCTTGCTCATGATCGGGCTGTTATCGTGCCTTCCCGGGAGTCGGGCGAATCCGGCAATACGACATGCCCGGTGTCGATAAAACGCGATCAGATGCGCTGCGGGTTGCGGTGTGTCGAGCGATACTTCCGTGCAGCCGCGAGTGAGCGCTCAATGCTCAACGAAGGCGAGCATCAACTTCCCGATTCCCCGTCCTGATACGCGGGGTTGACAGCGAACTGGACAATGCTGGTGACGTCATCTCTGCGATAAAGGGCGCCAGAGGAGGGCCCATAGCGCGTACAGGGTCATCGTTCCGATGATTGCGCGGGTCTGTTTCAATGCACTCAGCGTCGCGCGCTTCTGCTGCTGGCGCAAGGCACTGGGAAATGGAGTGCGGACATTCGGCCTTGCTCTGCGTGCGAGTCGAGGACTTCCGCCAGCTCATCCTCTCCGGTTACGGCGTGCTCGACAAAGAATGGCCACACAGCGTGCGGCCTTCACGCGCCTTCATGATGAACGACCGGAATCAGCAAACGTAACATGTCATTGCCCTTCGATATCGTTTGCATGCTTTCATTTCAACAAATGCGGCATCAAGGCGCCGAAAAAGTTCTAGTTCGATGCATAAAGATGCCGTCAACGTGGCTCGGAACTGGCAACTCGAAGGTGCAGCGTGCCCCTTCGTGCGTAGCCCTGGAGATGGATGGCTTTCACACGTCCAGCAGCAACTGTTGCCGCATCGAATGAAGAACATAACTCGCAGCTGGTGACGCCAAATCGCGTCTTATTGTTTGCCTTCTGCTGTGCAGCGCTGACGGCGAACCTGTCGTCGCGGCAAGCGGCTCAATTGGTCTGCCGTAACTTACACGAACCGCTGCCCACTCGAATCCATTCACTGATGGTTTATATAACCGATATCATGGCAGCAGTTTTCCACTGCACACGACAGTACCCTTCCAACCTATCGTTCACCATTCCGATGTCCATAACAGTTAGCTTCCCCGTCGAAGTGCGCGACTGGATTGTCCACAATCTCACACGCGGCGTCGCGCCACAGGCGATCGTGCGCGAGCTGGTCGATCGAAATAACGCAGCGGAGCTCGCGTCGGCAATGGTCGATGCGGTCTCCTCGGCTTTTTTATACGGGACACCGTTGCCGGGCGAGACGCTCGAAATCGGCGGTGCGCCAGTCACTTACGAAGTGGAGCCGCTGCGCGTGCCGGACGGTGCGGTGATCCGGCTCGGTGAACGCAAGGTGCGCGTGATGTCGCGGATGCACCAGCCATCCTCGGTACTGCTCGCGGATTTTCTCACCGCGAACGAATGCGAGCAGCTGATCTCGCTCGCGCGGCCGCGGCTGGATCGTTCGACCGTGGTCGATCCGGTGACCGGCCGTCATGTCGTGGCTGGCCACCGCAGCAGCCACGGCATGTTCTTTCGTTTGGGCGAAACGCCGCTGATCGCGCGCCTCGAAGCGCGGATCGCCGAGCTCACCGGCCTGCCGGTCGAGAACGGGGAGGGCCTGCAACTGCTGCATTACGAAGCGGGCGCCGAGTCGACGCCGCACGTCGACTATCTGATCGCGGGCAACCCGGCGAATCAGGAGTCGATCGCGCGTAGCGGGCAGCGCGTGGGCACGCTGCTGATGTATCTGAACGATGTGGAAGGCGGTGGTGAAACCGTGTTCCCGCAGCTTGGATGGTCGATAGTGCCGCAGCGCGGCCAGGCCCTCTATTTCGAATATGGAAACCGTTTCGGGCTCTCCGATCCGAGCTCCCTACATGCGAGCACGCCCTTGCGGACGGGCGAGAAGTGGGTGGCCACCAAATGGATCCGTACTCGCCGCTTCGTGCCTCGCGATCAGGCGTAACGGTTTGCGGGGCGGCTAAACGCGCTCCCCGCCTACTGCGTTTCAGCGCACGAAGACCTCGTCGGCGACCCAGCCGTTCGACGTCAGATGCACGCCTTCGCGCAACTGCATCGTGCCCGCGCCCTCGATCACGCGTTTGATCATCGGGAACACGCGCTGCGCATCGGCATCTTTGGCCCACGGTGACGGATCGATCTTGTAGGTATAGATGACCGAGGTGGCGGTCTTACCTTCCACTTGCATTGGCCGCTCCCATCCCACCACCTTGTCGAGGGTGAGCGTGGCTGCACAGAAATCAGCCGGGTGCGTGACGCGCGAGGTGGCGGTCGCGACGACTTCCGGAATGTGCAGATAGTATTTCTGCCCTTCGGCTGTCAACTGGTACTGGCGAGCGTTCGCGGTGATCTTCTTGCCGCTGGGGTCAGTGCGTTCGACCACCATATCCTGGCCCGCTACGATACCGAGTTTCTCGAGCACCGGCATCTGTACCGCGTCGCGGCTACCGGAGGCGACATCGTCCGTCGTCACGTAGATCGGCCAGTCGTATTTGGCGAGGCATAAGTGGCCGCGCTGGGCGAGAAAGTCGTTGATGGTAGCCGTGAAATTCTCGCGGCTAACGTCTTGGCTCTTGTCGTGGCAGCCAGCGAACAGGGTCAGGGCGCTCAGGGCAAGTGCACCGCAAGCAAGGCGGGCGGCGATGGAACGTCGCGTCATGGTGTTTGTTGCTCAGGTTAGGTTGCTAAGGTACGGATAAGACAGAGCACGCGGCCTGCCTGGAAGGGCAGGCCGCGTGCGAGGATCATCGATTTTGTCAATTTACGCAGGAGCCGCTGGTGGGCGGCGTGGCGGGCGGTTGATAACCATCGGTGAGCGTGTTCAGGAAGCAAACCAGGTCGGCGATGTCCTGCTGCGTCAACTGCGGCGTCGAATGAATCGGGCGCGGCTTTGCACCGTCGGCCGCCGTCGTGCCACCTGCGTCAGTCTGGCCTTGTCCCATTGGCAGTTCTTCGTCGATATTGCCCTGATAGGCCGCGGGCAGATCGTTGAAGGATTGGGCCGTCGCACCCGACGCGGCCGTCGGGAACAGCGCGAAGGATGGGTTCTGCACCTGGTGGCTGGAGTCGCCGCCCGTGCTTGGATACCAGTATTCAGGGTTGGTGTCGCGCGTGTTGTAGAAATTGATCACCTGCACGAGCGAGTGGAACACGCCGTTATGGAAGAACACGGACCGCGTCGCGACGTTGCGCAGCGTCGGCACCTTGAAGCGGCCGCAATACGGGTCGGGGACATTGACGCCGGTGAACGAATCCGGACCGGCGCCGCTCGTCGCGGAGCCCGGAATGTGGATCGTCGCATACGGTCCGCACAGACCCATGTCGACGAATGACGCGTTCGTGTTGGCCGGAATCGGATCTGTGTTGTTCGGGATCGACGCGTCGTTGCGCGGCGCACCGATCGCCTGGTAGGTAAAGTCGGTCATCAAACCGACCGAGCCCTGGAAGTTGGCGCCCACGTAGTGGCAGGCCGCGCAGCCGGCGCCGTTCGTAGTGTCATTGAATAGTTTGAGACCGCGCGTCTCGGCAGCCGTCAACGTGCCGCCGAGCTTGTTGCCGATATACAGGTCGAACTTGCTCGTGTACGTCTCGAACGACGGCTCCTCAATCTGGAACTGCTGCAGCGCGTCGCCGATATCGTTGAACGCAGCCATGGTATTGCCGAACACGCCCTGGCCGTACACCTGTTGGAACCGCGTGGCGTACGGTCCGTTCTGCACGGCCTTCACGACGACATCCGGCGAGCTGTTGTTCATCTCGATCGGATTCAGCAACGGAAACGCCGGCTGCGTAGCGAGCGTCGTGGCGCGACCATCGAGCATGAAGCCGCCGCCGGGCGCGTTCTGCGTGACGCCGTCCGGGTTCGCCGCGTTGTCGTCGTACGGCGGCGTCATCGCCTTGTAGCGCAGCGACGGCACTGCGCGCACGCCCGACAGCGACGGATCGGAGCCGAGCTGTACCGACAGGCTGTTCGGTGGCCCGTACGCGTAGGCCGGGCTATGACAACTCGCGCATGCCATGTTCTTGTTGCTCGACAGAGATTTGTCGAAGAAGATCGTTTGGCCGAGCTGCGCCTTCTGGCTTAGCGTCGAGGCGGCAGGCGCCGATGCGCCAGATGATGGGCTTGACGCGTCGCTGCTGGACGAGCTACCGCCGCCACAGGCGGCCAGTATCGCGGAAACGGAGCAGATTAGAGCAAGAGATAGCGTACGCATGGTTGGTATAGTTTTCGCCGGGAAGTCAGTTTCCGGGCGACCCCGTAGTCGCACGAGGCGAGGTGGCCGGGAAAATGTGCGAGATGTTCAACAAAAGTGCCGGGTAACGCGCAAGGCATACCCGGCATACAGCTGCGATGGTTTCAGACGGGGAAAGGGCGGGCCCTTTCCCCGTGACCGTGAAACTTACTGGATCGTCCAGATGTTGGTCTGGGTCTTGTCCGGACCCGGCTGGCGATTAGCTTCCTGCGTACCGATGATGTCGGCCGGATTCAGCTTCTGCGTATAACCCTGCGGCGTGATGTACGCATGGTTCATCGGACGGACCGAGTCGAAGTGCGTATCGGCGCTGTCCGCGAGTTCCGGCAGGTTCAGGATGTTCGCCGTGATGAAGCTCTCGGTGTACTTCGAGCGGGCGATGTACGTGGACTCCTGGCCCGGTGCCGGATCGGCGAGCTGGAACATGTCCTGCAGCGTACGCACGAGCGCGAAGTGGCTGTACGCGTCGCTGTCCTGGATGCCCTGCGCGCCATGGTTCGTGACCACACCGAAGATCGAGTTGCCGTGACCGTGGTTGCCCTTGTTGTACTGCGTCGTCGTCGTCGGCGTGTACTTGCCGTTCGTGAACGTGAGCGGTTCAGCGGCCGACGTTTGACTCGGGTTCCAGCCGCAGCACGACGTCGAGCTACCTTCGCCTTCGTCGAACATCACGACGATCGCAACGTGACGCTTCGGATTGTTCCAGATCGGCGAAGCCTGGATCTTGGTCACCACCTGCTGGACGTACGCGTCGCCACGCTTCACGAGGTTGTCGCCCTTACAGGTCGGGTCGTTACCCGTGCCGTGCATGTCGTCGCACTGGTCCGGAACCACGAAGTTGACCGCGCCAACGTCGCCGTTCTGCAGGTCCGTATCGAACTGGTCGAAGTTGTAGCCTGACGGGACCGGGTACACCGACGTGTTCTGGAGCGCCGAAGCGTACTGCGTACCGAAGATCGTACGGTTGCTAGCGAAGAATTCCGGCAGCGAACGCGCGGTCTGGTAGGCCATGCCCGGGTGATGCTTCGTCTTGTACAGCGCTGACGGCATGTTCAGAGCCGGGCTGGTCAGGCCGGCGGTGACGGTGCCTGCGATGCCGTTGTAGCCGGCCACGACGGCCGGGTCGGCGATGCTGTCGGTACGCGGATCCTGGCCCGGGTTCATCGACTCGCTATACGTGCGCCACGCGAGGCCAGCGTTCGACAACTGCGTGAACAGGTTCGGTTGGACAATGTTGTGCGCAGCGGTCGTCCCCGTCGGACAAGTGCCAAAGCCGGACAGGTCACCGTTCTGATTGGCCGGAACAGCGGCCGTCGCCACCAGCGGCTGACCGTCTGATGCCTTGCCGCCCGCGAACGCGGTGTCCTTCAGCGCGGAAGCGTCTACGCCGCAGCCCCACCAGTTGTCGTCGGTGATACCCCAGTCGTCCGCACCGCCGAGCGCCGTGTAGTTCGGTTCCGACGGGTTGCCGGTCGAGTAATAGGTCGTCGCCTGGTTCCACTTGCCGCTCGTGAAGTCGAGGTTGCCGGCGATGTACGGTGCGTCGCCCGAGCCCTCGATACCGATCGTGCCGCCCGTCGTGGTTCCGATCGAGCGGTTCTCGAGCATGACAATGAAGACCGCGTCATAGCGCGGAATGCCTTCGACGTTGAACGCAGCCTGCTGCGACTGCGCGAACGTGATCGGCGTCTGCGTCTGTGTCGGCACAACGGCCGTCGTCGAGGTCACACCCGCCTTGCCGACGAGCGACGGATCGCCGCCCGCAACCGCGAGGTTATCCGGGTACATGTCGCCGCGATCGAGCTTGGTCGTTGCGTACGTATAGCGGTTCGTCAGTGCATTGTCTTCAAAGAGGATCGCCGACTGCTCGGCGCCCGACAGCTTGTTCACGTCGCCGAGCACGTCGGCGGCCGCGACAGTCGCTGCCGAAGCGGCCACACCCGGACCGCTCAGGCGCGTCGCGAGGTTGGCCTTCTCGGTGGCGTAGGTCGTGCCGTTCGCTTCAACCAGACGCTGAACTTCGCTCGACATCGGGCTGATCACGACGTTCGTCGCGCCCTGGTCGGCGATCTGTGCCGCCGAGGCGCGCAGGATCATGTGGCTCGGGGCGGCTGCGCCGGTCGCCGTGTTGGTGGCCTTGGTGCTCACGTCGGCTATCAGTTGGCCGCTGCCGCTGGTTTTCAGCGTGAAATGGCCCGTGCTGTCGGTTGTCGCGATGGTTTCAGCCCCGTCGCACTTGCCGTTGCCGTTCGCGTCGACGCACACGGTCGCGCCAGCGTAGTAGCCTGCCTTGAGGATTGGATCGCCAGTCGTGCTGCCCGGCACGAAGCCGGCGGCGGCGACGGCGCCCGCGAATGTCTGCGTGGGGGCGTTGCTGGCCGCCGGTGTAGAGTTGTCATTACCTCCGCAAGCGGTCAGCACGCAGGCTGCCGCGATCGAAGTTAGAAGAAGAGTGGTGGTGCGACTTGTTGAGTTGACCGACATTGTGGGGGAGCCCCTGTTGGTTGTATACGCCCTTCAGAGCAAACTCCGATTGCGCGGTGCAGCGCGTTCACTTTCAACTACGTGCGGAGCTTGCCTGGGATGTTATTAGAAGTGCAACTGCCACGACTGCCTTTAAAGCAGGGCGAATTGGAACACCCCTGAGTGAAACTTTAGCGGCAGAAACCTGAATATTGGCTTGCAATTCGCGATGGCGCGTCAACAGGACCTACCAAACATGTCTTCAGAAAGCCGACAAAATTGGCTCTCCGATAAATGTGTCCAGGAGATGTCGAAAAAAAAGTTGCAGTTCGCAATTAACTGGAAGGCAGCGGTTATCATCACGCCTCTCACGGATAAACTCTGGCAGATTTTTGTAGCTCCGAATCCACCTCTCGCGCTGATCCTCGGCCAGCAACATGTCTGAAATTCTGATTGTTGAAGATGATCCCTCGATAGCCGAACTGCTATGGCTACATGCACAGGAAGCGGGGCATCGACCTGGTTGCATTCACGGGGAAAAAAGGCGAAGGAGTTAATTGATGAGCGGTTGCCGGCGGCTGTGATTCTTGGCTGGACGTTGCCTGACATGACGGGACTGTCTCTGTTGATGCCGGGGCGGACTTCTATCTCGTCAAGCCCTTTTCAACAAGGGAATTGTTTGCCCGTGTACAGGTTATGTTGCGCCCACAACCAAACGTGAACTCCCAGGATATTTTTTGAGCGTCCCTGGGATCACCGTGTCGCTCACGTCACATCGAGTATTCGTACGGCGGGAGGACCGAGAAGTTGCTGTCACTATGTCGCCGACAGGATTCAAGCTCCTACGTCTTTATTTGGCGCATCCAGGAGAGGTACTTTCCCGTGACGCATTTGTCCAGGAGGTCTGGATGGCACAACCCCATGCCAGTGAGCGCACGGTCGATGTCCATATCAAGTTCCTCCGCGACGCGTTTCGACCATTGGACACAATGATCGAAACGGTTCGGAGTCGACGCTATCGTTTGTCGAGTTCTCCTTCTCACTAGTCGAACGCCGGTCAATCATCGTAGGGGCCTTGTCACGTTGCTGCGGTGGCCGCGTAAATCGGCGATGAAAAATACGAAATCACTCTATGATGGCCATCGCTTTCCGGCGGTGGTGATCGGTTGTGCCGTTCGCCGGTGCAGTGTGTATCGGCGGCGGTCGCGGTGGAACCGCTACTTTCACCTTGAACGCAGCAGCAATACTGTATATATTAACAGTACTGGTTATATATACAGGGTCGGCAATATGGAACATCTGATTCGTATTCTTAACGACAAGGATCGCCGAACGCTCGCCTGGATGCGGGAGCAGGTCGGCGAGGCCGCCCTTGGCGCGGCCGCTGAGCGGTGCGGCGGCCCGACAAAGCCCTATGTGTCTCGTGTCTGCCGATGCCTAGGTCTGAGGCCGCCAATATTCGGCGAGTCGGGCCCACGCATATCGACTGCGACTGCCGAGCGGTCACTCGCTTCAATCCGCGAAATTCTGGCCGCGGCTGCGGCAAGGCGCGGCCCCGGTTCGGTGCGTGTTTGATTCTTTGACGTCTAATCTAGCGAGAACGCCGATCCGATCACGTCACATCGGCCGCTTCTGACAGACGGATTCTGGAAGTGACGTTTGCGCCAGGTGAGAGCCACAGTCATTCAGCTTGACAACGGGCACCCGCGGCGCACGCTCTACGTGCACAGCTTGGCTCACGATATCCGCATTTACGAGGACGGGGGAGTTGCTGGCCGTTCATCCTGTACTCGACGGGCGTCGAAGAAACGTCGCTGCTGCCGGGACATCGGCGTTCACACGAACCGCTTGCCTTTTGCTCTCGCGATGCGGCGAGCAGTCTGGTAAATCGTTGGAAGGGGATTTTCAACTTGCCGCCGTCCATCAGGAAAACTGTGAAACGGTCCTTATCTGCGTTGACATCCCTTGCCACCGGTCGAATACGATTTATCATCCCACGGCGTCCAAATGATTGTCCGCAGATACCATCTCGCCTGCGGTGGCTGGGCAAGTGTCGCCTCGGGTATTTGAAAAGGCGGCCTCTTGGCGTTCCAGTAAATTACTCAAGTAATGATTTTGTCAGATCCTGTGCGGCGATAATCAGAGTCGTTTTGGGGTCTCGTGCGCCGCGAGAAATGACGATGGCTTGTTATCGGAAGGCACCCGTGCCGCCCCGTGCGCGCGGCAACGTTTGTTCAGACCGTGCGGATGAATTCGTCTCATGAGGCTCCATGCGTTCGTCACTATCGCTTTCTGTGCGCCGATCCGTTTCGTCAGCCGCCTCGCGGGTGTTGTCGCCATCTGGTGTGATCGTTTGTGGTGTTTTGCTGACGCTGTTCACGTGCAGCCTTTGCGCGTGGGTGCTTTTCGAGTCACGCAACGATGCCTACAACCACGCCGAGGAAAATGCACGGAACCTGATGCTCGTCATCGAGCGGGACATCGCTCGCAACATCGAGCTCTACGATCTTTCGCTGCAAGCGGTAGCGGACGGGGTGGCGGATCCGCAGGTGATGGCACTCCCCCCGAGGATCCGAAGCGGGGTGTTGTTCGACCGCGCCGCTTCGGGTAAGTACCTCGGCTCCATATTCGTGATGAGTGAGCGCGGCGACATCGTCCTGGACTCCCGATTCATACCGGCGCGGGTCGGGAACTTCGCTGACCGTGACTATTTCAGCTTTCACCGCGACAGCGGCAACACCGGCCTCTACATCAGCAAACCCTACGCGTCGCGGCTGCGCGACGGCGCGCTCACGATTGCCCTGAGTCGCCGGATTACGCGCACGGACGGCTCTTTCGGCGGTGTCGTGGTTGGGACGCTGAGCATCGACTATTTCCGCGCTCTACTGGACGGCCTGTCCGTGGGGGAGCGCGGCACAGCGGCAGTGATCGAGACGAACGGAACCATGATCACCCGATTGCCCTACGATCCGAAGGTGGTTGGGCGTGACATCCGAAACGCCCCCGTGTTTATTCAGGCGATGTCGACAAACGAAGGTGCGTTCGCTGGCACTGCCTCAATCGATGGGATCCGCAGGCTCTACGTGTACAAGCACCTACCCGGGCTTCCGATCATAGTCGACGTGGCACCCGCGGAGAACGACATTTACGCGGAATGGCAACGCCGGGCCAGGCGACTTGAGATCGTGATGGCGGTGTTCGGCGTGATCCTTGGGGCAGGATCGTTGCTGTTGTCGCGTGAACTACGGCGGCGACAGCTTGCGGAGTCGAAACTACAGCATCTGGCGCGTACGGACGCGCTTACGGGATTGAGCAACCGGGGCACCTTTGACGAAACGTTGCAGAAGGAATGGCAACAGGCCAATCGCTCGGGCCGTCCGCTCTCGCTGCTGTTCGTCGACATCGATCAGTTCAAGGCGTACAACGATTACTATGGTCATCAGGCGGGCGATGAGGTACTAAGAGCCGTTGCTCAATGCGTGGCTCTGTGCGTTCGCCGACCGGCCGACCAGGTGGCGCGGTATGGCGGCGAAGAGTTCGTGGTGACCCTTCCAGATACCGACGCGACCGGTGCCGCGAATGTCGCAGAGACCATTCGGCAAGCCGTATTTGATCTCAACATTGAACACGCCCAGAGCCGGTATGGCTGTGTGACCGTGAGCATCGGCGTGGTGACGTCGCAAGGGCGAGCGGTTCACGATGGCGCGATTCTGGTGAAGATGGCTGACTCGGCCCTATACGAAGCAAAGTCAACCGGCCGTAACCGGGTCTGCGAGGCATAGCAGCGCCAGCGCGCGCACGCAAACGACGCAGAGGGCGGACACAAAGGCAGCGGAATGGAGTTGCACCCGAACAGCAGGATGAACAGGAACCTGGCCGGTGCCCGCGCGGCTAGGCGATCACCGATCATTTCAGGCCGCACGTTCAGGTGGAATCGGCGAGCCACGATCACTGGCGACGAAGCGATGCAGGCGCGGGCGCCGCTGTACGCGTCACATCGAGAACCGGTCGTCGGACAGGCATTCGCCGCCGGCGTGCGATGCCGACGCCGACGTCGCCCAGCGTCAGGTTTGCCTGTGCGCCGTGCGATGCGGTAGGGTGCGGGTATTACTCACGGAACTGAGCTGTCCATGAACAAACAGGAACTCATCAACGCTGTCGCCGGTCGCACCGGCGACAGCAAGGCCGCCAATGGTGAAGCCATCGATGCGGTGCTCGGGGCGAGCATGCACGCGCTGATCGCTGACGACGGCGTGCAACTGATGGGCTTTGGGTCGTTCTCGACGGGGCAGCGCGCCGCACGCACCGGACGCAACCCGTCGACGGGTGCCGAAATCCAGATTGCCGCGGCAAGGACGGTCAGGTTTACGGCCGGCAAGGCATTCAAGGATGCGGTCAACGCGTCATGACGAAGGTGGCGATCATTCCCGGCGACTACGCCGGGCTGCATAAGGAAGTGGTCAGTGTCGTCGAGTCGGCGCGACGCACGGCGGCTCGCAACGTCAATGCCGTGATGACCGCCGCCTACTGGGAGATCGGGCGGCGGATCGTCGCCAGTGAGCAGGGCGGGCAGGCGCGCGCGGGCTACGGACAGGCGCTGATTGCCCGGCTCGCGGACGACCTGACGCGCCGTTTCGGACGCGGATTCGGCAAGGCCAATCTGGCCAGCATGCGCGCCTTCTATTTCGCCTGGCCGGCGGCGGAGATTTTCCAGACAGTGTCTGGAAAATCTGCAGCCCCCGAAAATGTCCAGACGCCGTCTGGAAAATCGCCGCCGGCGAATGACGTCGTCGACGCCATGGCAACGGCGCCCGATTACATGGCGTTAGCCGCCCGTTTTACGTTGCCGTGGTCCGCTTATGTGCGCCTGCTTTCAGTGAAGACGGCGCCCGCTCGCGCTTTCTATGAAACAGAGGCGTTGCGTGAAGGCTGGTCGGTGCGCCAGCTCGACCGCCAGATCAGTAGCCAGCTTTACGAGCGGCTGGCGCTGTCGCGCAACAAGGCAGCCCTGCTCAGGAAAGCTGCTGATGTTCAGCCGGGTGATCTCCTCACGCCAGAGGAGGCGATTCGCGACCCGTTCGTCCTCGAGTTTCTCGACATCAAGGACGAGTACTCGGAGTCGGGTCTTGAGGAGGCGTTGATCCAGCATCTGGCGGACTTCCTGCTGGAACTTGGCGACGACTTCGCTTTCGTTGGACGGCAGCGCCGTCTGCGAATCGACGACACGTGGTTCAGGGTCGACCTGGTGTTTTTCCATCGACGTCTGAAATGCCTCGTCATCATCGATCTCAAGGTCGGCCGCTTCAGCTATGCGGACTCCGGGCAGATGCATCTCTATCTGAACTACGCGCGCGAGCACTGGATGAAGCCTGGGGAGAATCCACCTGTCGGTCTGATCCTTTGCGCCGAAAAAGGTGCGGCCGAAGCACACTACGCGCTGGACAACCTGCCGAACAAGATTCTCGCGGCGGAATACCAGACCGTGTTGCCAGATGAGGCGATGATCGTGCAGGAGCTGGAGCGCACGACAGCGGAACTGGAGCGGCGTACCGGGGCTGCGTGAGATCCGGTCCCGACGTCCGACAGATCAGGATCACCCTGAGCGCCTCACAAGAATGCCTTCTGGAGAATCTGCCTGTTTTCGAACGAAAAGGACGATTACCGCCTGAATCTGCTTCCAGACTCGGGGCGCGCGCTCATTCCCGCGTCGCTATCGATTATTGTAGTTGGCTATCACGGCGCGTATCGCCGGCTCATTCATGTTCGCGCGTGTCACCGTCACCACGTCGACGAATACCTTTGGACGCGGCGGATGGCCCTGCAAGGCAGCGATCAGCGTCTCGACCGACTGATAACCCATACGGTAGGGGTCCTGCACGTTCTGCGCATTGAGTGTTGCTGTGGGGCCGAATATGGGTTCTGCTGCGTACGCAGCGCGGCCCAAAGGGCCGCAACTGATTTACCCCGTATCAACGTGGAATCACCCGGATGACTTGTCCCAAACACTGGGAAACTAATTGCGCCCGGCGGCTGTGTCAATGGATTTCGGATATCCATCCCCGGTCTGCAGCTTGCATCGACCACCTGGAAGACCTGAGGTCATCCCCTTAGCCGCAATGCGCAAAACATGTCCTGCATTACGAGGACGAAAGCGTTGGCCATGCGCCGCGCAGATGAAGTCAAAGGGTCGCAAACGGATGTCTGTTTGGGGGTGGGGCGAAGGTTCGCAGTGGGTCAGCTACAGAAGTCGGGCCGCTGCCACGGGTGGCTCAGTGCGGTGGAGCAATGTACTTCCGGCTTCGGCCATCTGCCGCCATTCGTTCGTGCGATCGATCGGTCATTCGGACGTCGGCTTGGCGCCGACAGCGGACCTTAGCTGCGTGCACGTGTTCGAACTGACGCGCGGCTAGGCTGTCGCGGAAACCGCATTTGTTTGCATGCGTGATCCCAACGATCGCGTTGGCTTCTTAAGCATTGGCTTGTTAATAGTGTGCACGCGAAGTCAACAGGTGGACTCATCAAGCGCCCCGTCACTCGGCGCGCGCGTGCAAAAACCTGGACGCGCCATCGGACCGTCGTTGCTTTCCAGTTCGCCGATTCCTAATCTGATCGGAGAGGCTCGGGTCGATGAAAGTTGGCGAGCCGTCATGGACTCTATAGGAGGTCCGAAGTGTCCTTTGATCGAACTGAAACAGCCGTGGTTTTCATCGACCCGCAAGTCGATGTCTTAAGCAAGAACGGCAAGAACTGGGGCGCGGTGGGAGCAAGCGTGACAGAGAATAAGACGGTAGAAAACATGCTGCGAATCTTCAAGGCGGCGAAGTCCGCAAAGTTTACGGTCTTTATCTCGCCACATTACTTTTTCCCGACCGATCGTGTGTGGAAATTCAATGGACCGCTGGAGGCAGATGAATTCGCTACCGGCACGTTTGCGCGTAGTGGTCAGTTGAGTCTGGAAGGTTTTGAAGGCTCCGGCGCGGACTGGCTCGACGAATTCAAGCCCTACATCAACGACGGCGAGACGGTTGTTGTGAGTCCGCACAAGGTCTTCGGACCGCAAACCAACGATCTCGTCCTTCAACTGCGCAAGCGAGGCGCAAGGAAGGTGGTACTGGGAGGCATGCTTGCCAACATGTGCGTGGAGTCGCATTTGCGTGATCTGCTCGAACAGGGATTCGAGGTGTATGTCGTTAGCGATGCAACAGCCGGACCACGTCATCCCGTTTGGGGCGACGGCTACAAGGCGGCGATGATCAACTACGCGTTCCTCGCGCACGGCGTGGTGACTACCGACGAGGTTGTGGCCTCAATGGAATGACGCCCAACTGAGATCGGCTGGCAGGCGAACAGACTGTCGGCCTAAAAAGCGCATTTGCCCAGTTGCGAAACCCCAGCATGTTTCCCGGACGGATTGCCGACCGCCTGCTTACCCCGCTGCAATGTCTCATGGCGCACGAGTTCACGCGGTGGTTCATTTTCAATTGAAAGCTCGCCTCAGCAAGGAGAATGACAATGAACACGGTCACGACCAAAGACGGCATTCAGATCTTCTACAAGGACTGGGGAACAGGGCAGCCCATCGTTTTTTCACACGGATGGCCACTGAGCGCCGACGATTGGGATGCCCAGATGATGTTCTTCCTGAACCTCGGTTTCCGTGTCATCGCGCATGACCGTCGCGGTCACGGGCGGTCAACGCAGACGGCCGACGGTCATGATATGGATCACTACGCCGATGATCTCGCGGCCGTTACCGAGCATCTTGACCTTAAAAATGCAGTCCACGTGGGCCACTCGACGGGGGGCGGTGAGGTCGTCCGCTATCTCGCGCGTCATGGCGAGGGTCGAGTAACCAAGGCGGTGCTGATCAGTGCTGTGCCACCGCTGATGGTGAAGACCGCTAACAACCCGGAAGGTCTTCCCAAGGAGGTTTTTGATGGATTTCAGGCGCAGGTCGCCAACAACCGCTCACAGTTTTACCGTGATGTTGCTGCCGGGCCGTTCTACGGTTATAACCGGCCAGGGGCCAAGCCGTCCGAAGGCGTGATCCTGAACTGGTGGCGTCAGGGAATGGAGGGCGGAGCCAAGGCGCACTACGACGGGATCGTGGCCTTTTCCCAGACCGATTTCACCGAAGACCTGAAGAAGATCACAGTCCCGACGTTAGTGATGCACGGCGATGATGACCAAATCGTACCCTATGCCGACTCTGGGCCGTTGAGCGCGAAATTGCTGCCGAACGGCACCTTGAAAACCTATAAAGGCTTCCCGCACGGCATGCCTACGACGCAAGCCGATACGATCAATGCGGATCTTTTGGCGTTCATCAATTCCTGAATCGTCAGGCATCCTGGTGCACTTGGAGCGAGCAAACGACTGATCTACCGTAAGCGGCCATTGCCTTCATTCAGCTCGGCCGTCCGTTAGGGGGCGGCTACGGCCGATCGCTCGTAGGGCAGAGGTCGGCCCATGAAGCGACGTTCATCTAGACCGTCACCTGGACATTCGTGCGACTGCTCCGCTTTCTGAGCGGCCGTTTCGATCACAACGACGCGTGTCGCGTCGATGAACCTGGCTTCGATAAAATCACTCGCTCGGGCGGCGCCACCACCGACATGCTCCCAGCGCCGCGCCGCAACGGGTGGTTCATAGATGTTTGAGCACACTGCTCGCCAGCGTGCGCAGTTCGTCGAACTGCGTAACGAGTTCGAGGCACAGAATAAACGCCAGCATCGCTGAAGGTCCCGGGAAGCGTTCGATCCATCGCAGCGCCGAAGTCGCGTAGCGCACGCGGATCGCATCTCGCGTCATGACATAGGTAATTCCGATTCCCACAGCGGCGCCCACCAGCAAATCGGTTGGGTAGTGAAAGCCGAGATAGGCGCGCGGAACGCAAATGAACAGCACGGTATAGAGAATCGCCAGCACACCGATGCCGCGCCACACGAGGAAGATGCCGGTTGCGACCGCCATCCATAGCATCGCGTGATCGCTTGGAAAGGAGCTCCAGCTTGTCAGCAGTGCGTCCTTGATATCGCCACCTGCGAAGTGCAGATGCAGTTCGGCGCTATAGACGGGGCGCACTCTGAACGGCAACCAGTGAGTCAGCAGTCTTCCGACGAACAGCGCCACGAGGCCACTGAGAAGCGTCGCGAGAACCATTTCTCGCCGCCATTCGCGGCGCTCGTCCTGCTGAAACCACATCCACCACAGCATGGGAATGAGTACGAGGCCTTTGAAGGTGTAAAGGTCGGCGATGCCTTCTATGGATCGGGTCGCGAAATGACCGAAGTGTATGTTGGACAGATATGTTTCGATAGAGGAATCGAAGCTATTCATTATTTTGTAAGAAACTTGAGCTAGTCGCATCGAGGTTAGCATAGCCCAACGAATGCGCTGCATTTTTGGTGCTTACTTTCATTGACAACTTTCCCTGCGCAATTTCATCGCCAACTTTCACCGACGGCTTACTGCGCGAGTTTCCTCTTCGGGCGGCGTATGCCGACGAACACCGCGTCGGCCACGTCCATCGGAAAATCTCGGGTAGCTATGGCGACACCTGCTCGATACTCGTCGATCAGCGCGTCGATAGCCGCAGCGGAAATGCCGGCCGCTGTCCTTGGGTGACCCAATCGAGCTTCGACCGAGAATCCGCCAACGATCTCATTCCTCGAATGTCCGCTGCACTCCGAGACGCGCCGCACAGTTCGCCGGATGATGACAGTCTGTACCGGGTCATATTGGAACGTCGAGATAGAGCTGACATGCCGGGGTTAATGCCTGGACACCGACGACAGCTTGCAAAGAACGTCGCATGCCATGACCAAACCGAGCAAACCGTGCCGGTCAGTCGGTCGAAGCGCCGAAGCAGCGGCCGCACGAACGCGCCTTGCCCACTCGCAGGCGCCCGGCGCTCACTGTTGCCTCACCACCGCAGTCGCACCGGCAAACCCACAAACCATCGCCAGCGTACCGATCGGTCGTCAGCTGGCCAAACACCTCACCGCCCCGCAGCGCAGGTGAGCCTGGGCGGGACCGCCACACACGACGCTGCTCACGGCAGCCACAATCACGCGTTCTGCCGCCTTCTACCGCCTCCAACTCGGCAGTCACGTGGCCGCCGCAACGACAGCTCCAGAGCCACACATCGGCGCCGCGATATTGAAGCGCGACAAGGTAGCCGAAGGTGCGACCAGCGACATCGCGACGAGGCGGAAAAGGCCATTCAGGCGGCAAGGGGAGACGGATACGCTGATTCACAAAAGGTAAATGGGATTCGGCATCCTACTCTCAAGGCATAAGTGCTGCCCGTCGCTTCGCGGGCGTGGCTCAGGAAGGGGACAGAGTGGCCACGTAGAATCGATGAATCGGCACCTCGTTATAAGCGACGTATGCTCTCCGCACGTACCAAACGGAGAACGTCTTGGTATTCGCATTGCGATCTGTATCTTCGCCGTTTTACGGCATTTTTACGTGCCGAGGAATTCCTGACAATATAAAGTCAACCCGTTCAAGTTTTCTGTGTGCGACGCAATTACGGTGCGACATTATCCACAAGTGGTCCGTCAGCCTGACGCCTCGCAAGCGTGCGCCGACCAAGCCTTGGCTCACGCACTGTTTTTCTGTCAAATAACATGCGCGGATATCTCTGATCATGATGTGGTACGAAACTTAAAGGGAGTATTCATATCGTGAGAATTGAAGCACCAGCGAGCAATATGCCAGCGATCGACGATGGCCACGACCGGCAAACGGCATCAGCGTCAAAAGCGCTAAGCGGCTCGCAACCTCCAGCTTCCCCCGAGATGACGGGCCCATTGTCCGGTCTCAGGTCAGTCAAGGACCCCGGGCCGGCAGCGCGAGCTTCATCGTCCGTCCGGTGGGGTACGTCACCGTCAACAGCCGGAGGTCGAACGTTTTCGACGAGCGATTCGATCCCGTTGCAGCGGATGCCGCAACTGGGTCCGCAAGCACCCGCCAGCGCTGCATCTCACACGACGTCCGCGGACCCCGCCGGTAGCGGCGCCCAATCGTCTGGCATGGCGGCTTCTAAAGAAGGGAACGCACCTATAGCCTCTCGATATGCTGGAGGTATCGCGGGAGCACTCGAGTTAGGGGGCGCCATCGCTGCCGGCGTCGCGACAATCCCGAAACGCGAGGTGATAAGTACCGCCGCGTCTGGTGCTCTTTGGGCGGGCGGTGCAGCGGCGGGTATAGTCGGCAACACGGCCAGCCTGGTAGCGGGTATCGGCACGCAAAGCCAGCTATCAGTCGGTAGCCTAGCGGCCAGAATTGCATCTCACGCAGGGCAAATGATATCCGGCGTTGCCAATCTGGGTGCTGGCGTATCGGATGCGACAACGGCAAGTCGCCATGTCGTAGCCAAAGTCGCGGGCGGCTTTTCCGGTGGCGCATGGGGACTGAGTGCAGGGCTCAACATGGCCCAAGCCGGAACGGAGCTTTGGAACGGCTACAGCCACGCCTCCGCTTTAAAGTTCGCAAGTGGGGGATTCAATCTTGGCGCGGCCATAGCGGATACGGTTGCGGTATTCGATGCCACGGCATCGGTAGCTCCTAAGGTGGCTTCCGCACTATGGGCCGCGGGCGCCGCTGCGCAAGTGGGGGCTGCAATTGCGGAAAGGCCCGCGGAAAAGCCTGAGGATGTTGAGTCTGGGACGCAGGTGAGCCAATGACCGTTTAACGCGCGAAACCCTCCCGTATTGCCACATTGCGATAGACGCGGCAAAGCGCGCAAAGCAGCAGGTGCATTTGTATTGCATGGCGATTGGCCGCGACCGCATTATCACACTGACGCATCGTGAAAATGTGCAGGAAGCCAAAGACTTCGCAACTCACAAAATGAACGAAAAACGCTAGTGTCGCCTGCTTTCCGGTGACGCCCCGCGACACGAACTGTCTATGATGCGTTTCAATCCATGGATCCCATGATGGACTGCAACACTGGCTTTTTGCGATGCGGGCCGAAGATCAGGCAGCCAGACTGCGCGCCGGCAGGCTCACGGAACTGGCCGCGACAACGTCGCGGAGGGGCTGGACAGCCTTGCGGGTGCGTTACGGCGTGAATGGCTGAGGCAAACTGATGATTAGAGCCGACGCAGTGCAGATTCAGCAGGCGATGGTCAATCTTTGCGAAACGCCATCGAGGCGATGTCGGCGGGGACGGAGCATCAGAAGTCTCACACGCCGGCCGTATCTGGATCGTGCGCAATGAGATCCGTGGCGTGACGTTCAGCTTCAGCGTTCCGACCGAGCCGTCGGATGGAACGTGAAACCAGTGACCATACTTCACAAGGCCTATCTTTGCGGGCCGCCCATGATGATTGAAGCGGCGATCCGCACTCTCATGCAGGGCCAGTTGTTCGAGCGCGACATCTACACGGAGAAGTTTCTCACCAGCGCGGACCGCGCGGAGGCACTCGCGAAGAGTCCCCTGTTCAAGTCGATTTGAGCGATGCGGCCGGGTGCGGATCCTGATCTTTTACGAGCGCGAAACGAATTCTCTCAAACCCTCACGAGCAACTTGCCGATGTTGCCGCCTTCGAACAAGCTATTCAGCGCAGCAGGCAGTTGTTCGAATCCATCGACAAAAGTCTCCTTGAATACGATCTCACCGCTTTTAACCCAAGGCGCCACTTGCGCCACCATTTCGTCCATACGATTGGTGTAGTCTCTTGCCAGCACGCCCTGGATGGTGGCGCGCTGAAAGAGCATGTGCTGTAGAAATCGTGGTCCCACGTCCGGCGTGTCCAAACCACCGTCGTATTGACTGATCGCTCCGCAAATCACGATGCGGGCTCGGCGCTTGATAAGCGGGATCACGGCATCCGTGATCGGGCCGCCGACGTTGTCGAAATAAACGTCCACCCCTCCTGTGGCCTCGAGCAGCGCGCTCGTCAAGTCTTCGTGCGTCTTGTGTTCCCGATAATCGACCGCGCGATCCAGTTTCAGTTCGTCGAGCAGGAATCGGCACTTGTCTGGACCACCGGCAATGCCGACGACCTTGCAGCCCGTTTTTTTCCCAAACTGTGCAACCAGCGAGCCGACGGCCCCTGCCGCGCCGGAAACAACCAGGGTATCACCAGGGCGCGGCCGGCCGGCTTCCATGAGACCAAACCAGGCGATACGCCCCGGCATGCCGAGCACACCGAGTGCCGTGGAAACGGGCGCGCTTGCCGGATCGAGTTTGGTCAGTTCGCTGTGATGGCACCGTGCATATAACTGCCAACCCGAATAAGTCGACACCCAGTCGCCTTTGGCGAACAGCGGGCTGGCCGACTCGACCACTTCTCCCACTACACCGGAGCGTTGCACGATGCCGAGGGGATGAGGCACGTCATACGTATTGCGCTCGTGCTGCTGAATGCGAATATACGGATCCACGCTGATGTACCGTGCGCGAACGATGACTTCGTTCTCCGCCAACGGTCCCGAAATTTCGCTTTCACGAAGCTCGTAGTGTTCCGATCCAACGCGACTCGTGGGACGTTTTACATAGAACCATTGGCGATTCGAATAGGGTGCGTTCATGGATTGGATTTCCGGTGTGAATTGCGATGCGGTGGGAACGATTCACTTGAGTTGCGCGAAGCCTTTGCGATGTTGGTATGTCGGATTTAACGAGGCAAGACAGCGATCTCTGGCGGCTGGTTTCGTGCAGCGGTATTTTAGTTTTATGGACAGCCACCGTCGAATCATTATTTATTCAGCTTGGCAGTAGTTTTTCTACTGCCTTCTCGCGATCGCTTTGCTGTTGTCGCTGCTTTTAGTTCATATTGGGCCTGCGTGATCAGCCAGTCTCGCATTGCCCGAATAGTCTCCGAGTCGCGCCGGTCATCGGGATAGACGACGTAATAGCCCAGCGAGAGATGCAGCGCGAAATCGAAGAGGCGGCACAGGCGGCCGGCGGCGAGATCCCGTTCCACGAGTTGCTCGCTGGTCAGCGCGATGCCTTGGCCCGATATCGCGGCATCGATTGCAAGGGCGGACTGGCTGAATCGAGGCCCCTTACTCGGATCGACATGTTCTCCTCCGTTCAGCGCTTCGAGAAATTCAGGCCACAGGTCATGTGAATCATGCAGCAAAACGTGACGCTTCAGATCGGACGGCTTCCTCAGTGGTCGTCTCGATTCGGCCAATGAAGGGCTGCAGACGGCATAGATGTCGACCGGAAAGAGCGGATCGGCAGCAAGTCCTTTACCGAAAGGCGGCTTGCCGTGGCGGATTGCAATATCGACTCCATCGCCTTTGAAAGTCGAGAGTTGTTGATCTGCGATCACGCGCACTTCAATTGATGGATAAGCGTCCGTAAATGTTGCCAGCCGTGGGATGAGCCATTTCGACGCAAATGAAGGCGTCGTGCTGACCGTCAAACTCGATGCACGGTGTGTGAGCGCTTCCGTTGCGTTCGCGATGATCGTTAGCGCGCGCTGCACTGATGAGAAGTAGATCGAACCATGGGTAGTTAACGCGAGCCCGCGCGGCAGGCGATCGAACAACTGAAGTCCAAGAACATCTTCGAGATTGCGCACCTGCTGGGCAACTGCGCCTTGAGTTACGCCTATTTCCTCTGCGGCGACACGGAAGTTGAGATGACGCGCGGCGGCTTCGAATGCCCGCAGCGCGTTTAAAGGGGGAAGGCGTGGCACTTTGGTTGGGGACAGCATACGGTGGAAAAACTACAGCCTTGGAGTAAGCAATGATTCGACGCGGTTGGCGCCCGGACGCCCTAAGTTAGCATATCGTGGCGCGCGCAGGGAGCGTGCTCGCTTTACGGCCAGGCCAGGCACCTGCCTCTACCCCTTGAGTTTGCAGGCACTTCGATCAGTCGAACTTGGCCGGGTCCGCCACCCGCACCACTACTTTGCCGAAGTTGCGCCCTTCCAGCATGCCGAGAAATGCCTCCGGGGCCTTCTCGAGACCGTCGACGATATCTTCCTTGCAGCGAATCCGTCCTTCGCCAATACCGTTGGACACGATGCGCAGAAACTCGGGATAGTGTTCGTCGGCAAACTCGTAGTTGATGAAGCCTCGCACCAGAAGGCTTTTTGTCAGTATCTGGCGCATCGTGGCCGCAAGCTGGCCGTTGGCGTTTTCCTGATCGCCGCTGTATTGCGCGATGAGGCCGCAAACTGGCACACGCGCGAAGCGGTTGAGCAGAGGCAGCACCGCTTGCCATATCTTGCCGCCGACGTTCTCGAAGTACGCATCGATTCCATCCGGACAAGCCGCAGCCAGTTGTTCGGCCATGTCGGGCGCGCGATGGTCGATCGCGGCGTCGAAACCGAGTTCGTCCAACACGTAGCGGCACTTCTCAGAACCGCCCGCGATGCCGACTGCTCGCGCCCCGGCTATTCGCGCAAGCTGCCCGACGAGTGAGCCGACCGGACCGCTAGCCGCTGCAACGACGACCGTATCGCCGGGTTTGGGCTTGCCGATCAACATGAGGCCGGCATAAGCGGTGAATCCCGGCATGCCGAGCACGCCGAGCCGAGCCGACGGTGACGAGAGATCGGGGTCGACCTTGCGCAATCCAGTACCGTCGATCACCGCATAGTCGCACCATCCGGTTGGTGCGAGTACGAGTTCACCTGTGCGATAGTCCGGATGTCTGGATTCGATGACCTCGGCCACGGCTTCACCGACCATCTTGTGATCGATTGCGACCGAGGGCGCGTACGACTTGCGCGCATCCATTCGGCCCCGCATGTACGGGTCGAGCGACAGGTACAAAACACGAAGCAGCAGCCCATTCGGCGGCGTGTCCGGCAGCGTGGCTTGCTCAAGACGGAAATTGTCGACGGTTGGCTGTCCATCGGGACGAGAGGCAAGAACGATCTGTTTGAAAGTGTCTATTTTCATGGTGGATATCCGCTTCGTCAGGACGTTGGCCCGTCAGATCAGTACGTTGCTATTGCAATACCGAAGCACAAAGCTTCGCCAGCCGAGCGTCGAGCGAACGGCCTTGAACGTCGATTTGGGCGCTGTGGAACTGGCTGAGTTGGGTCGACGGCTTATCGTACTCGATCGTCGTGCCACCCTGTGCGTTCTCGTAGACCATGATACGCAATGGCGCGTACAGTCCCGCCGCCATATTGACGCTGGTCATTTCAGTCGCGGTGAGAACGTTGCCGGTGAAATACTCAGTACCGTTCCGGCGCTGTCCTTTCAGCACGAGCCAATCTCCATGCAGCCCAATGTAATGAATCACAAGACCATCGTTGCCGGCGGCTTTCTGAAGGGCGACGCGCAATTCGTCGACCTTGTCCTGCTTCAGCAGCGTGCGGATATGATCGTCAAGTCGGCCGAGACGGCTCTCCAGATCCTGTTTGACGGAAGCGTAGGGTTTGCTGGAAGAGACGGTCACGTGATCGATAATCGTCTTTGTTTCCGATACCTCGACGGTCGCCGCCATCGCGGACGCACAGAACATGTTCATGCTGATTGCAGCAACGGCGGCCGTAGACAATGCAACTCGTGAAGCGGCAGTACGTAAGTTAATCACTGTTGTCTCCTTGTTGGACAGGTCGGTAGAGCGCGCTCTCTCGGGTCAGTGTTCCGACGCGGCTTCCGCTCCAAGGCCGCTTAGCATTCGAAGTTGCTGAGCATCGAAGGAAGCGCCGCCGGCGTTCTGACGTGTCGTGACCGATCCGATCCAGCCCGCGATAAAGCCCACCGGAATGCTGAACAGACCGGGATTCGAGAGCCAGAAAGGCGGGGTGGAATCCTTGAAGATGATGCCTTTTGCTCCGATGACGGCCGGCCCCAGCAGCACGAGACCAATCGAGGAAAGGGTGCCGGCGAGCACTGCGGCCACGGCGCCTCGATCCGTAAAACGCCGCCAGTACATCGAGAAGAGAACCACGGGCAAGTTTGCGCTGGCCGCGATGGCGAACGCGAGCCCTACGAGAAACGCGACATTAAACGTCTTGACGAGCAGCGCGAGTCCCATCGCGGCCATACCGAAGACTATTGTTGCGATCTTTGCGATCACGACCTGCCGACGCTCCTTGTCGCCAGACGCCGAAAAGAGTTGGCCGAAGATGTCGTGAGATATGGTCGAGGCCGAGGAAATCATGATGCCCGAGACGACCGCAAGGATCGTCGCGAAGGCAATTGCCGAAACGCAAGCGAGAAGAAGTTCGCCGCCGGCAGAACCCGCACCGCCGCCGAGTGTCGTGGCGAGCAGGGTGATGGCGCTGTTTCCTGAACTGTGTGTGGCGAGAATCGCCGCCGGTCCCACGATCGCGGTGGCGGAAAATCCGAGCACGATCATCATTACCGCAAAAGACGTCATCACAATCAGACCGATTTTCGCGGACTTTCTCGCCGCGACGGCGGACGGCACCGTGTAAAACCTGGTCATGACGTGCGGCAGGCCTGCTGTGCCCAACGCGAGAGCGAGCGTGAGTGACAGCGTATCCAGCGGATCCTTGAAGTAGCCGCCCGGCACAAAGTACTGCGCCGGACGCAGCGATGAGAGGCGTGCCTTATTGAACAGTGCGCCCACGTCGAAGGAAAAATGCGCGAGAGCAAGCAGCACGAGCACCGCGCCGGCAGTCCAGACGAGGACGGCTTTGACGATCTGCACATAAGTCGCGGCCACCATTCCGCCGAACAGCACATACGCGATCATGAGTACGCCGATCAGCACGATCGCGGCGTTGGTGCCGATCGGCAATAGCAGACTGGCCAGTGCGCCGCCGCCAACGAGTTGCGCGAGTAGATAGGCTAACGAAATGATCAGCGAGGAAACCGATGTGGCCGCTCGAACTCCGCGGCTGCGCAAACGCAGTGCGACCACATCGGAGAGGGTGTATTTGCCGCAGTTTCTGACAGGCTCGGCGACGATCAGCATGATCATGATCCATCCGGCGATGAAGCCGACCTGATACACGATGCCGTCGAATCCGAACAGGGAAACGAGTCCCGTCACACCAAGAAACGAGCCGGCGGACATAAAGTCTCCCGCCAGCGCGAGGCCGTTCTGAAACGGCGACAGATTGCGTCCGGCCACGAAAAATCCGGAGGTTCCGCGCGACCGGCGAGCGCTCCATCCGGTCAGAATGAGGCTGAGTCCGATAAATCCTACGAAGGCGATGATTCTGAGCCCGCCATGACTGATCAGATTATTCATGTCGATCACCGTTCGATTGTGCAAACGCGCTGTGAAGCAACTCGGCCGCTTTCGGGTCGTAGACTCGCTCGGCCCACGCGCAGTAGCCCCAGAAGGTAGCGATCGTGAGCGCGAACTGAACGACTACCGCGAGCAGTCCAAGGTTGAGCTCGCCGTAGACGGATAGGGACATCGCGCCAGGAAACTCCAGCACTGCGATCAACAGGCCGAAATAGATTCCCAGTGAGGTGTAAAGCAATGACCATACGAAGCGGTTCCGGAAGTTTGCGAGCGCTCGCGTCTTCTCGACGAGGGACAAGCCGGATGATCTGACTTTCGTCGCGTTTTGCCTCTCGAACTCCGCGTTGATTGATTCCATGGATTGCATGTCGGGTCTCCTCGGTTATGGTGTTCATGACAGACATCTGAAGAGGCTTAATCACTAGAGTTTTGCTGGCAGGACTTCGCCGCGACTCTCTCCAAATCCGATTCGTGCAAAGCCTGCTTTCTCACAGTAGCCGCGCAGGATAATGGCGTCGCCATCCTCCACGTAGCTGCGCTTTTCACCCGTACCCAGCGTGACCGGCTCGCTTGCGTTGCGTGCTAGTTCCATCAGCGCGCCCGCTTCCGATTTCTCCGGGCCTGAGATGGTGCCGCTGCCAAGCAGGTCTCCAGCGCGCAGATTGCAGCCGCCCACGGCGTGATGCGTGACCATCTGTGCGATGCTCCAGTACTGATGCTTGAAACTCGTCAGTGAGAGTCGCGTCGCCGGGAGATTCCCGGCTCTATGGCGAGAAGTCTCCATCCAGACTTCCAGTTGGATATCGACGGCGCCCGTCGTGCTATTCCGGCCGGAGTCCAGATAAGGCAGCGGCTTCCAATCTGTGTCCGGGCGCGGCAGGGGAAGCCTGAACGGCGCCAGTGCCTCCATGGTCACGATCCACGGCGAGATCGTGGTGGCAAAATTCTTTGCCAGAAACGGCCCTAGTGGCTGCATCTCCCATGCCTGAATGTCGCGAGCGGACCAGTCGTTGAGCAGACATAGCCCGAAAACATGGCTGTCGGCCTGATCCAGATCGATAGGCTCGCCGGCCGCATTGCCTTGTCCAATGTAGATGCCGAGTTCGAGCTCGTAGTCCAGCTTGCGCGACGGCGAGAAGATCGGTGCATCTTCGCCCGGAAGTATGATTTGACCCGCCGGGCGTCGGAACCGCTGACCGCTTAGCCCGATGCTCGAAACCCGGCCGTGGTAAGCAATGGGTATCGATTTGAAGTTGGCGCCCACGGCGCTCAGGCCGAGTAGCTTGCTGATGTTGGTCGCGTGATGAATCGAGGTGTAGAAATCCGTGTAATCGCCGATCTGCGCTGGCAGGTTGTATTCCACTTCCGCTAGCGGGACCAGACATGCCTCGATCGCCGCGCGATCGTCCGAAGGGGCGCGCTCATGAAGCGCCGCGAATAGCGCGTGTCGCAATTCGCGCCATGCGGACGGACCCATTGAGAAGAACCCGTTGAGCACGGGCTGCGCGCATGCCCGCGCGGCCTCGCCCGCGATTCCATTCAGACCGGCACGAGACGCCCAGGCGGCGATGTCGATGACCTGATCGCCGATTGCGACCGCGCCCCGAAACGCCTCATCGGAATTCCTTCTGCGGATAACCGAGAATGGCAGGTTCTGGATGGGGAAGTCGCCCGCCGGTGCATTGGCGGACTCGACCCAACTGCGCGCAGCGGGATCATGCGTCTGATTCAGAGTGTGTTGCATGTTCGTCTCGATTCATTCGGGGTAAGGCGCGAGCCGCTCGCGTAATGGCACCTACGTTCAGTCGAACGGGCGCGTGGGGCTGTGCCTGCTGAGAAGGATTCCGCGCTCCTGCAAATCCCGAATGAACGCCGCGCTGAGCTTGCGTTCGGAGAGCACCTCGGCGTTATGCTCGCCCTGGAATGCAGGGCTGCCCGGCTGCGGTAACTCAGACTGGCTGAAATGCCACGGCGCGCCGGGCATGCGTGTCGTGCCGCCTGATCTGTCGTCGACATCGACTAGCGCACCCCATTCCTGCACCCACTCGGAATCGGCGAACTCGTTGACGCTCCGGACCACGCCAATGGCCAATCCCGCTTCGCTGACCTGGGTCTGAAGCTGATCCAGGTCGTTGAAGGTGAGAAGCCACGCGCGCACTTCGGCCAGCAAATCAGCAATGTTTTGCCGCCGCAAAAGCGCCGTGCCGAAGCGGGAGTCGCTCAGCAAATCGTTGCGGCGCATCATCGCGCAGTAACGCGAAAACATTGGCGTGTAGATCGGGCTGCCAGCGATGGTGAGTTGGCGTCCATCGGGCAAATCGAAGATGTGCGAATCTGGCGCCGAGAGAATGATCGGTTCGCCATCCGTATCGATTTCCGACAGTTGTGCGCCCACGCGTTCGTTCACCGATAGCATGGTGGCGGCCATCGAGATGTCGACGTGCTGCCCCTCGCCGGTTCGCGCGCGATGCTGAAGCGCGGCCAGAATGCCGATGACGCCGTGAAGTCCGGTGTACATGTCGGCGTGGCTGCATGCGTCGTTACGGACTTCGGTGAGCGCATCGCCGAAATGGTGCTGGACGATGTCGGTCAGTCCCGACTCGGCTTGCACGGTCGGCGCGAACGCCGGACGGTTGCGCCAGGACGTCGATTGTCCATAGCCACTCAAAGAGGCATAAATCACGGACGGGTTGAAAGCGCGCACCTGCTCATAGCCGAGTCCAAACCGGTTCAGCGTCCCGGGGCGAAAATTCTCGACGATGATGTCCGCGTCCCGGCACATGTCGACCATGATCGAGCGTGCCTCCGGGAAGTTGAGATCGAGGCTCACGTTGCGCTTGCCGGCGTTCTGCTGCACGTAATACAGCGACATGTCGCCGATATGCGGCATGCTCACGCGGCCGATATCGCCGGAAGGCGGCTCGATCTTGGTCACGGTAGCGCCGAGGTCGAGGAGCGTTTTGGTGCAATGCGGTCCGGCCAGCACTCGCGTGAAATCGATCACGCGAATGCCCTGCAGCGGTGCTGACATGATCAATCTCCCTTGAATTCGGCGGTGGCGGGTCCGGTCGAAAAGAACGAAGCGAAACCTCGCTCGCGATCGCCCGTCTTCCAGATCATGTTGTTGAGGTTGATCTGTTCGAGGTCTGCGCTGCGCACGCCGCCGTTGGCAGCGAGATTGGCCTGCTGCTTGATGCCGTGGAGGACTTGGGTCGGGCCTGCCGCCAGTTGCCGGGCGAACGACATGGCGGCGCTCTGGAGTTCGGCTTCGGGCACGACGTGATTGATGATGCCCCAGCGTTCGAATGCTTCCGCCGGGTGCCTCCGTCCGATCAACGCGATTTCCTTGGCCCGCACGACGCCCGCTCGCTGAACGAGTCGTTGCGTGCCGCCAAGCAGCGGAATCAGGCCCACGATGTTCTCGACCTGGCCGAAGTAGGCCGTGTCCGCGGCGACGATCATGTCGCAGGTGAGCGCCAGTTCGAGGCCGCCGCCGAGCGCGGCGCCGTGAACGGCCGCGACTGTCGGAACCGGTGCGTTTTCCAGCACGTCGAGAAACTCGAGGAATTGATCGGCGTTGTGCTGGATCACCGTCTTGCCATCGGTAAATGAGCTCATTTCCGCACCGGCGGAAAAGTGCCGCATGTCGCTTTTGAGCACGATCGCGCGGGCACCTTCGGCGACTATGCTGCGATACGCGGCGAGCAGATCCGCGATCATCGCGTCGTCGATCAGGTTGTGGGGTGGCTTGGCTAGTGAAACGATTCCGACGGCGCCATCCATTTCAATCTTTACTGTGGTCATGGTTCTCTCTGCAAGGTGCGATAGGCGAGGCAAAGGCCACTGGCTTCAAAGCAGCATTTGAGGCGCGGCCTGCGTGTGGGAGGGTCGACGGACGAGTCCGTGACCGGTGCGTCAAACCGATGCCGCGATAGCTCGCATCGACGGAGCGTGTTGCGTCGCCGCATGGACGGGACCGATTGCGCCATCCACGGTTTCAGGATGAGCGCCGATCAGGGTTGTCACTAGTGCCGGAGCAGGGTGGGCTGAGGGCTTCATGGCTTGTCTCCATCTGTTTTTCGGCGTGCGCCGTTGATGGTTACTATCTCAGCGAGCTCATTGAGCGGCAATGTCCAACGCTGCCAATTGCCGTGTCAAACTGTGCCAAACGTGCTCGATGAAGATCGGAAAAATGTGCGAGTATGTCCGCAACTGGAGTGAGACAAATCGTGCGACCACCGAAAATCGTCACGCCATTGCATCCGGACCTCGATGCGCCGACGCAGAGTCTTCTGGGCTTGGCCGCGCTCGCCGCCGAACTGGCCGCGGAGGGCGTTTCCGTCAACAAACTGTTCGCGAATACGGGCGTCCATGCGAACCAGTTGGAGGATTCGCAGGCGAGAATTTCGCATCGTCAACGCCTCGCCATTTATCGAAACGCCCAACGGCTTGCAACAAGAGCCGATGTTGGATTGCTCGCGGGTGCGCGTCAGAGGATCAGTGACTTCGGCATATATGGCTATGCCATGGTCAGCAGTACGACCTTTGGAGACGCCCTGAAATTCAGCGTCGAAAATGTCAGGATGGCCGGCGCGGTTTTGCAGATCCGCTATTCCACCGAGGGCAATACCGGTATTCTGAGCAGTCACGGGCTCGCATCGCTCGGCGACATGTTGCCGTTTGTCGCCGAATTCTGGCGAAGCTCAATGACGGTGTTATTCAGCCGGGTGCTGGAAGCGCCTTTTCCGTCGAAGCGCATGGTCATGGCGTATCCGGCGCCGCCACATTGGCGGAATTACGAGAGGATGTTCGACTGTCCCGTGGAATTCGGCGCCGATACGATGGAGTGGCATTTCGACGTGCATGTACTGGACCGTCCGTGTCCGAATGCGAATCCGATTACCGCGCAAATCTGCCAGCAACTGTGTGATCGTATTCTCGAAGAACGCGATGGCATTCCCGAACTGGCGAGGCAGATCCGCATGGCTTGCCTGAACGCACCGGGCGTGTTCCCATCCGCCGAGAAGATGGCCGCCCAACTCGGCATGTCACTGCGAACCTTGCATCGACGGCTGGCCGACGATAACTACTCGTATCAAACCTTGTTGAACGATGTGCGCCGGTCGCTCGCCATCGAATTTCTCGAGAACACGCGGCTTCCTATCGATCAGGTCGCCGAGCGCATTGGATTCTCGGATGCGGCGAGCTTTCGCCGGTCTTTCAGGAAGTGGACCGGAAATTCACCCAGTCTGTATCGGAAGGGAATGGGCCAGGATGGGTGAGGGGAGCGTTGTCACTTGATGCCGTACGGATTTACCCGAATGCAATAAAGTATTAGTTCGCGGTCTTATTTTCAGTGGCGAGATGTCCGCGGCGGGGCTAACTTTCTGTTATAGCGGACGCAATGCGACATATGCGACTGTCAAAAGCAGAATGGGCTCAGGAGGAAGACAGATGCAGACGACGCTGGGTGTCACGGCGCGTACCGATGCCCGCCACGCCGAAATCGCTCAGCCGGATCTGGAACTGGTCGCCGTGCCGCGCGACGAGTCGTTCAAGATCTGGTCCCACGGGTATCCCTATCGCACGGTGCGCTGGCATTTCCATCCTGAATACGAAATTCAGCTGGTTACGTCGACGACGGGCAAATACTTCGTAGGCGATTACATCGGCAATTTCGCGCCTGGCAATCTCGTGATGGTGGGATCGAATCTGCCGCACAACTGGGTCAGCAATGTGCCGCAGGGCGACCGTGTGGATGAACGCTGTCTTATTCTGCAATTCGATGCAGAGTTCGTTACGCGCGCAATCAAGCTTTTCCCGGAGTTTAAACGCGTCGAGTTGTTACTCGATGCATCGCGTTGGGGTGTACTGTTCACACCGGAAACGGGCGCGGCAGCTGAACCGATCATGCGCGAGATGCTGGGCGCGAAAGGCATGCGGCGCATCACGTTGTTTCTTGCTTTGCTTGACTTGCTCGTGCAAAGCGTCGCGCCGGTGAAACTGGCGAGTGCTGCTTATTGTGCGGACCCGGCGCGCTATGCGCAGGCGCGCATCAATCACGTGCTTTCCTACATTGGCAAGAACCTGTCGCAAGAGTTGCGCGAAACGGAGTTGGCCGAACTTGTGGGACAGAGCGTCAGTGCCTTCTCGCGATACTTCCGTCGGCACACCGGCGTGCCTTTCGTGCATTATGTGAACCGGCTGCGCATTAATCTCGCGTGTCAATTATTGATGTCGGGTGAACTGAACATCACCGATATCTGCTATCAGGTCGGCTTTAATAACCTCTCGAATTTTAACCGCCAGTTCCTTTCCCTTAAGGACATGTCGCCTTCGCGATGGCGCGCCTACCAACAACTTAACGCTGCCAGTGGTGCTGAATCGCCTGATGCCGCAGTTGTGCAAGACCGGCGATGACTACACGATAAATAAAGGCGCAACACTTTCAGCCCGTGGAACGGAGACATCGCGCAGTACATGGGATATGAAACACGACGCGGCAACTTTCCCATAATCGGGCCAACGCAAGTGAGGCAGGTAATGGGCATTGGTCTGGAAGCCGCTAGCAACGACGAAAAACTACAACAAGGAGTTCACTCGCGACGCAGACACGGCAGCAGCTACGCCGGAATTTTTCTAATAATGGAGACATTCGATGACCCGACTTTCGAACCAACTAATCGGCGCTAGCGCCCTGAGCCTGAGCTTGTTGAGCAACACGGCGGCGCTGGCCGCCCCCAGTGGCACGGTCGCCTTTCTGATGCCCGACCAGGCGTCGACCCGCTACGAACAGCATGACTTCCCCGGCTTCAAAGCCGAAATGAGCAAGCTCTGCCCCGACTGCAAGGTCCTCTACCAGAATGCCAATGCCGATGTCTCGACGCAGCAGCAGCAGTTCAACTCGGTGATCGCGCAAGGCGCCAAGGTGATCGTCCTCGACCCGGTCGACTCGACGGCCGCCGCGTCGTTGGTCCACATGGCGCAGGGCCAGGGTATCAAGGTTATCGCTTATGACCGGCCCGTGCCCTCGACGCCGGCCAACTACTACGTTTCGTTCGACAACGAAGGCATCGGCAAGGCCATCGCGCAGTCACTCGTCCAGCACCTGAAGGAAACCGGCGTGCCGACCACCAAGGGCGGCGTGCTCGAAGTCAACGGTTCGCCGACCGACGCGGCCGCCGGACTGATCAAGAAGGGTATCCACGCCGGACTGCAGGGGAGCGGCTACAAGACGCTGGCCGAGTACGACACACCGGACTGGGCGCCCCCGAAGGCCCAGCAGTGGGTCAGCGGGCAGATCACGCGCTTCGGCTCGCAGATTGTCGGTGTCGTGGCCGCTAACGATGGCACGGGCGGCGGGGCTGTCGCGGCCTTCAAGGCAGCCGGCGTCAACCCGGTGCCCCCCGTGACCGGCAACGACGCGACGCTCGCGGGATTGCAGTTGATCATCGCGGGCGACGAGTACAACACAATCCTGAAGCCGAGCGAGATCGTCGCCGCCGCAGCGGCGAAGGTGGCCGTCGGCTTCCTTTCCGGGCAGACGCCGAAGGCTGAAACGACGCTCTTCAATACGCCGTCCCAGCTCTTCAAGCCGGCGGTCATCACGGCGAAGAACCTCAAGGCGGAAGTTGTCGACAAGGGGTTCGCGAGCGGCAAGGACCTGTGTACTGATCGGTATGCCGAAGGATGCAAGAAGCTGGGAATCACTTACTGATCTGGCGCATAGCTGACGCAAATGCGGCACAAACGCCCGACGGACCCGGCTCGTGCCGGGTCCGTCTACTCTCAATGAGGTATCCGTCCCATGACTGACAACTCCACGACACGATCCAGGCGCGGCGAACTGGTGCTGAGCCTGCGCGGCGTCTCGAAGCACTTCGGAGCGGTCTCGGCTTTGACGGACATCGAGCTCGACGTGCATGCCGGCGAAGTGGTCGCCCTGGTGGGCGACAACGGGGCCGGCAAATCGACGCTGGTGAAAGTTCTAGCCGGGGTCCATCAACCCAGCACCGGCACCATTACCTTCGGCGGCAAGGAGGTCACGCTGTCCAATCCGGGCGCGGCGCTCGATCTCGGCATCGCCACAGTGTTCCAGGACCTGGCGTTGTGCGAAAACCTCGACGTCGTCGCGAACATCTACCTCGGGCGCGAGCTGAATCCGCTGCGCCTCGACGAGGTCGCGATGGAGGTGAAGGCCTGGACGCTGCTGAACGAGTTGTCGGCGCGTATTCCGAGCGTGCGCGATGTGGTCGCGTCGCTCTCGGGCGGCCAGCGCCAGACCGTCGCAATTGCGCGCTCGCTGCTGCTGGACCCGAAGCTGATCATGCTCGACGAGCCGACGGCAGCGCTGGGCGTGGCCCAGACCGCCGAGGTGCTGAATCTGATCGAGCGGGTGCGCGACCGCGGTCACGCGGTGATCATGATCAGCCACAACATGGAGGACGTTCGCGCCGTGGCGGACCGGATCGTGGTGCTGCGACTGGGCCGCAACAATGGCGTCTTCTATCCCGACTCCTCGAATCAGGAACTGGTGGCCGCGATCACCGGCGCCACGGAGAACGCCGTGTCGCGTCGCGCCGGCCGACGCCAGGCCGAACAGGGCACCCAGACTAAGGAGCCGTCATGAGCAACGATATTCAAGGCGGCTCGCAGCCTGAACCGCAAGGCGCGCCACAGCCGTCCACGCTGCTCGACCGCAGCGATGTCCGCGTCAAGCACGCCACCGGAGTCGGCGGTACCGTGGCCGCCTTCGTCGAGCGGGTGCGCTCGGGCGATCTGGGATCGCTGCCGGTCGTCGCGGGCCTGATCATCATCTGGACCGTGTTCACCAGCCTGAACCCGGTGTTCCTCTCGGCCGACAACCTGGTCAACCTGCTGTTCGACTGCTCGACGGTCGGCGTGATCTCGCTGGGGATCGTCTGCGTGCTGATGGTGGGGCAGATCGACCTGTCGGTGGGTTCGATGAGCGGCTTTGCCTCGGCCCTCGTCGGAATGCTCTGGGTCAACCACGGCTGGCCGGTGCTGCTGGCCATCGTCGCCGCGGTCGTCGTCGGTGCGGTGGTCGGCGCACTGTACGCGTTTCTGCTCAACCGGCTCGGCATGCCGAGCTTCGTCGCGACGCTGGCCGGGTTGCTCGCGATCCTCGGGATGCAGCTGTATGTGCTAGGTGCTACCGGGTCGATCAACCTCCCCTATGGTTCGACGATGGTGAACCTCGGGCAACTCATCATCATCCCGGCTGTCGTTTCGTACCTCTTTGCGCTGGTGCCCGGTGTCGTGATGCTGGTGATCGGGCTGCGCACGCGTGAGCGCCGCCGTGCATCCAATCTCTCGGCGCCCTCCGTGGGCAGTCTTTGTGTGCGCGCCCTGGCCATCACCGTACTTTTGGAGGCTGTGGTTGCCTACCTCAACCAGGGACGTGGCGTTCCACTGATGTTCGGCATCTTCCTCGGCCTCTCGGTCGCGATGGACTATGCGCTAACAAGGACGCGCTGGGGCCGGTCGATGAACGCGGTCGGCGGTAATCACGAGGCTGCGAGACGGGCAGGCATCAATGTCGGCGCCATCTACACCAGCGCCTTCGTACTGTGCGCCAGTCTCGCCGCACTCGGCGGCGTGCTGACCGCGGCACGGCTCGCCTCGGCCAGTCAGCAGGCCGGCACCGGCGACGTGAACCTGAACGCCATTGCAGCGGCCGTGATCGGCGGCACCAGCCTGTTCGGCGGCCGAGGCAGCGCGTATTCCGCAGTACTGGGCATTATCGTGATCCAGTCTATCGCCAGCGGCCTGACGCTGCTGAACCTGTCGTCCTCGCTGCGCTTCATGATCACCGGCGCGGTGCTGGCGATCGCGGTGATCGTCGACTCGCTTGCCCGGCAGTCCCGCGTCTCGCATGGTCGCGCGTAATTCGAGCAATCAGCAATCATCTTGCACGGGACCGCGGTTGCATGGGACCGGAATAGGCGCTAAAGCGCTAACTCCGGTCGACCGCCATCAAACCGCATGGGACCGGAATAAGCGCTAAAGCGCTAACTACGGTCGACACAGGAGAGCAGTCAATGAGTGAATCCATGAAAGGAAAAGTTGCCGCCATCACGGGCGCGGCATCGGGCATCGGCTTGGAGTGCGCGCGCACCCTGCTCGCGGAAGGCGCAAAGGTCGTTCTGATCGACCGTGCGAAAGACAGGCTCGTGCAACTGTGCGCAGAACTGGGGCCGAACGCACTGCCGCTGGCCGTGGATCTGTTGCAGCCGTCGGAGGTGTCCGCGATGCTGCCGAGAATCCTCGAGCTGGCCGGTGGCCTCGATATCTTCCATGCCAACGCCGGCGCCTACGTCGGCGGCGATGTCGTGGATGGAAATCCGGACGAGTGGGATCGCGTATTGAACCTGAATGTCAATGCCGCGTTCCGATCGGTCCACGCCGTGCTGCCGCACATGGTCGCGCAGAAATCGGGTGACATTATCTTTACCAGTTCCATCGCGGGCATCGTCCCGGTCGTGTGGGAGCCGATCTACACCGCGTCCAAATTTGCGGTGCAGGCCTTTGTCCACACGACCCGGCGCCAGCTCGCCAAGCATGGTGTGCGGGTCGGCGCGGTGGCCCCGGGCCCGGTCGTCACCGCACTGCTCGACGACTGGCCGAAGGCGAAGATGGACGAAGCGCTCGCTTCGGGCAGCCTGATGCAGGCCAGGGAGGTCGCCGATGCGGTGCTCTTCATGCTGACGCGGCCGCGCAACGTGACCATCCGCGATCTCGTGATTCTTCCAAACAACGTCGATCTCTGAAATGCGTGCCAGACGCGGGCGCGGTTGTGTGGCTCGCCGTCAACATGGAACGCCTCCCCCAAAAAGGCAATGAGCAGACAGTGACCAGGCAGCGAGCTATGACCTCAGAAAACTCGACCTCCGGCGCGACAGACAGCACGCGCGATGCGCTCCATGTCATCGGGGTGGATGTGGGCACGGGCAGCGCCCGGGCTGGAATCTTCGACCTTGCCGGTCGCATGGTGGCCTCGGCCAGGCGTGACATCACGCTGTTCCATGCAAGCGGCTCCATCGTCGAACAATCGAGCGGCGAAATCTGGACCGCCGTCTGCGCTTCCGTGAAGGATGCGCTGTCGCAGGCCGCCGTCTCGCCCGATCAGGTCGCCGGCATCGGCTTCGACGCCACCTGCTCGCTCGTCGTGCTGGGCGAGGGCGGCCAGCCCCTGCCCGTGGGCCCTTCCGAGCAAGCCGAGCGCGACATCATCGTCTGGATGGATCACCGCGCCGTGGCACAGGCGGAGCGCATCAATACGACGGGCCACGAGGTGCTGAAGTTTGTCGGCGGCAAGATCTCGCCGGAAATGGAAACACCGAAGCTGCTGTGGCTCCTCGAGAACAGGCCGGGCGTGTTCGAGGCGGCGTGGCAGTTTTTCGACCTGACCGACTTCCTGACCTGGCGCGCGACCGGGGATCTGTCGAGATCCACCTGCACGGTCACCTGCAAATGGACTTATCTGGCGCACGAGCGGCGCTGGGACGAGAGTTACTTTCGGAGCATCGGCCTCGGCGTGCTGGCGGACGAGGCTTTTGCGCGCATCGGCCAGACCGTCGTCGACCCGGGTACGCCGTTGGGCAGCGGACTGACCGAAGACGCCGCCGCGCAGCTCGGCCTGCGAACCGGAACGCCGGTCGCCACGGGCGTGATCGATGCCCATGCCGGGGGGATCGGCACGGTCGGCGCCGACGGCGAGCCCGAGTCCTGCCTCGCCTACGTCTTCGGCACCTCATCGTGCACGATGACCACGACCCGCAGTCCGGTCTTCGTGCCCGGCGTGTGGGGGCCTTATTTTTCGGCGATGGTGCCGGATGCATGGCTCAACGAGGGCGGCCAATCGGTAGCGGGCGCGGCGATCGAACGACTGCTTTCGATGCACCCCGCAGCCCCAGACGTCCGACGTCGCGCAGAGCACGAGGGCCACCCGCTGCCGGTGATGCTTGCCGGTCTCGCGGCGCAGGCGGCGGACAGCCTGTCGGGCGCGGCGTTGCTGGCCAACGGCCTGCATGTCGTCCCGGAGTTCCTGGGAAACCGTGCCCCGCTGGCCGACCCACACGCAAGAGCCGTGATTGCGGGCCTTGGAATGGAGGACGACCTGAACAGTCTGGTCGCCCTCTACATTGCCGGCATTTGCAGTATCGGTTACGGCCTTCGCCAGATCATCGAAGCACAGGCGATGGCCGGCGCACCGATCGAGCGGGTGGTCATCAGCGGTGGCGCGGGGCGACTCGATCTCGTTCGGCAACTGCTCGCCGATGCGACGGGAAAGCCCGTGCTTGCGACGCGGGCGGAAGAACCCGTGCTGCTGGGCGCGGCGATCCTGGGCGGCGTGGCTGGCGGCCTGTTCGACGACGTGCGCTCGGCGATGGCCAGAATGTCGCAGATCGGTAGGATCTACGAGTCGGACACGGGTGACATTGCGGCATTGCACGAGGCGCGGTATCGCGCCTTCAGGCAGTTGCAGACCGTGGCCAGGGAAATTCGCTAGGTCCGACGATCAGCCCGCGTTTGCCAGAGAGATCAATGATTGAATTCATGTCGCCGCTTCCTGATTGATCGTGAGGGTGGCTGTGGATGTCGGCGGACTAAACAGCGAAGATGTCGAAGGGCATCCAGTGTCTGTGTCAGGCGATCCGTCGAGCGGGAAGTTTTCGCTCCATCGCAATCGGCTGTTCTTCGAGAACCGAATGCACAATCGGGAAAAGATCGAGGTCGTGCCGCTGGCAGATCTCGAAAGTATCAACCTGCGCGGAACGTTCGATTTCCCGATCGGACGCATTAGGCATTATTTGCTGCCGGGCGTCGCTGACCTGGATGCGAAGCAACGGCGGTTAGCTTGAACGGCAATAATCTCCATCGGCTCGACACGACTAGAGTTCCGCCCGTCGAGCGCAGGGCAGGCGTCACTCCGGCATGCGAAAACTTCGGCGGAGTGAGCAAAACGGGAAGGGGGCAAAACGGAAAGGGGGCAAACGGCAGACAGGAAGCGCCTGATTTGGTGAGGTATTTTAGCGGGACCGTCTCGCAATCCCGCATCAAGCCAAGATCAACCTGCCGTCGCAAAATGCATTGAAATGAAGGGTGGGCCTGGCAGCGCGCCCGCCGCAAAATTCCGGTCAACTCCCGTTCAGGTCAAAGCGACACGATCTGTCGCAATAGTTCCAGCGCTTTCATTTCGTCAAGACGACCGGTTCGTGCCTTACCTGCGAGCGTCTTGATCAGCGCCTCTGCGATCGGTTCAATACCGATCAGATCGCCAAGACTGGTCACGGGAGCAGAACGGCGCGGCTCCGCGATGACCTCTGTGATGGAAGCCGGCGCGGGCTGCTGGTGGGAGGCGGACGGTGGGAAATCGCTGTCGACAGTTTGCCGGATTGCCAGATCGGAGGCATGCGGAAGTCCCGGATCCTGTTGCTCCACGACTGCCTTCGTAACGACGCTGCCGCTGGGGTGATCCGCCTCGGACGGTTGGGCGTGTCGGTCGCTCGCGGCTTTTGCCTGTCTTGTCGCGGATTTTCTTGCCACCACCGCTTCCGGCCTTTTCGCGGCAGGAAGCTCCTGCTGATCAGGTGCAGATCGACCCGACAGCGGATCAAGCAGAGCCGAGACAGACTCAGGAATGTCTGAGACTGAACGCGGAACGTCCAGCCAGGCAGTCGGCAACCCAAGGCGTTCGGTGAAACGGTTGGCTTCAGCGTCGTCCATGCGCTTCTGTCCATACAGACGATTGTCCAGGTTGGAGGCGCTGATATTCACTACTGCGCTCAGTCGCACCTTCGATCCTTTACGTGAGGTGAGTACGTGCAGGTTGGCGCGACGAATGTTTTGCAGAGCTGCCACGTCGGTCAACGGCAAGGATTGCTGGGCCCCGGACTTCATGGACGCTTTGGCCTTCGCTGATGCCGGTTTCGACGAGGGAGCCGTGGCAGTTCTTGCCGCTGCAGGGTTGCGCTTCGCGACGGCCTGTGGCGAGTCGCCATCGGTTCTCTTTGGCATTTCTGATTTCCTGGGCAAACGGTCAGTGGGGGTAGGGTGGTGATTCGCCAGTACTGCAGGAGCCGGTTCCACTGGCTGCCCGTCCGCCGATTCTGGCTCAGCATTCGCGCGAATAAAGTTGAGCGGCGCCCTCAAGCGACTGATCGTTTCGGATGTGAGCGCAGGATTGGGTTGATCGAAAAACCCGTCGGGTAGACCGAGCGTCGTTTCGATGTGGAAAGCCGTCTCGGGTGTGAATCTCTCTCCGTTGATCAACTCGGCCACGCGCGTCAGGTTGGATTCGAGTCCCAGTGCGATGTTCTCCGCGCCCACCGCGTCGACAAGCCATTTAAACGAACGCGTTTTGAAAATGGACGCCGTCTGGGCTGGGTCTCGCGCGGGCGGCGTTTTTACGTATGGCTTGTTCTGTCGGTGGGATGTCGTATTTGAGGGTTGGCGCGATTGACGCGGACCCTTGCCTCGCGATCCAGGATGTCGCCCATTTGGCTGACTCATAAAGTGGGGCTCTCCGCCGGTGAAATCACTGTCAATGCGGGGATTATAAGGGAGGGGAGACTGTCCTCGGAGTTGTCATCCATCATCCAATGAGCCGTTCTGACGACCCGGATGCTGACTGCCTTGTGCCCGGCGACCTTCATGGCCGATCAGGAACGTGCGGCCGTTGCAGGTCGCTTTGCCGACATTCGCGACCAGGTGTCGGCGAGTGTCAGCTTTCGTTATTGACGAATAAGCCTTCTCGACCCTCAAGTGCTGTTCGTCATCGCGACCGGCAACGGCCGCTTGCAAAAGTCCAACGGCCATTCGCTCGCGCGAGATCGCCTTTCGCTTGTCGGCCGTGGCAAACGTTCGTGGCGAGCGCGCGTTAGACGCCTGCGCTGGTCAACCGTGATGCCCGGTCACGACGATGCGCTATTTCGCCTTGCTGCTTCGATTGCGGGCGAGGGAGCCGATAGCACAGGCCTCCGGTTGCCCTGCCAGACCCGCCTGGCGATCGCAGGGCTGAGCAGCGACGACGGCGGCATCATCAGGTTGACAACCTTCAGAAACGCCGTCGCCAGCGTGCTGTCGCGCGTCGCGGCAAGGTGAAGCTTGCCAATGTACCAGTTGATGAAACGTAGCATCGGCGGGCGCGCGCCCTTGACCTGTGGATGGCGGAGGTCGTTGCCAACGGCGATGTCCCACGGAATATCGACGATCTTCGCGGCCGCCCGGAAGAATCGACGCGCAAGATCGTTCGAGCCCGCGCGCAGGCACCGCTGCAGCGTCAGCGCTTCCTCTGCCGCGACCGTCATACCCTGCCCGTAGACCGGATTGAAGCTGCAGATGGCGTCACCAAAAACCAGGTAGTTCCCGGGGAAGCGTGCAAGCTTCTCGTACCGCCGACGCAGGCTGGAGGCGTAGCGGTAGTGCTTGTAATCGGTTAGCGGTTCCGCTCTCGCGGCAACGTCGTGAATCTCCATGGTCGGCAGCGTCGCCAGATACGCGAGAAAGCCCTGGTCGTTGTCCGGTGCGTCGTCGCCAAGAAAACCTCCGGCACTGACGATCCAGCTGTCGTTGTCCTGCGCGAGCAGGACACCATTGCGCCAGTTCGGCGCACTACCGGCGACAACAATACCGTGCTTGCCGTCAAGATCAGTCGGCCGACGTCGATAGGTACGGGTCGTGTAGCAGATGCCGATCTCGACCTTCTCATTGGCGGGAGGTTGGTAGCCGAGTGCTTCAAGCCACGCCGCACTGGATGAGCCACGGCCAGTCGCATCAACGACAAGGTCCGCGTTGAGTGTCTCTTCCGGTTTGCCCTCGACACATATGCGCACACCGGTCACGCTCTTGCGAACGGGGTCGGTGGCAAGGCCACGCACAGCGCAACTTTCTATGGCGCGCACGTTCGGCAATCCGAGGAGCCGTCGGCGTAGATGGCCTTCGAGCACGGGACGGCTCGCAAGCAGACCGATCAGGTCGCTCGTGCCGTTAGCAAGCCTGACGTTGCGACCTATCCAGATCACATCGTTGGCGACATCACCGATCAAGCCGCCGCTTTGGGCGACGACCTCGGCGTTGTATCCCGGGAAGAATTCCTCGAGTACCGCGCTGCCGCGCGCAAGGAGCCCATGGGTATGACGACCCTGTGGCACGCCCTTGCGCGGCGTGTCTGCTGCCGGAAACGCATCGCGTTCGAGCAAGGTGACTGTGGTATAGAAATCCGACAGCACGCGGGCGGCCAGGAGCCCACCCATGCTGGCGCCGATCACGATCGCATGCTCGCCCAGGTTCTTCATGGCAATCCTCCAGTTCAATCCGTCGCAATGAGTCCAGTGACCATCGCTTGCAGGGAATGGTAGGATTGCTTCGTCCCCTGAGCGTCCCCCGGACGCCGTCATTGAGGGTCGCCTCGCCATGGCTCTGTTCAGCGTGCGGACGCTTGGATTTCCGGAGATCCGTCGGGACGGCCGGCTGTGTCAGCTGCCCCTGCGCAAGGGCATGGCCCTGCTGGTCTACCTGGCCGAAGCGAACGGCTCAGTCGGGCGTGACGTCTTCGCCACGATGTTGTGGCCGGAAGGCGGCGAAGAGGTTGTACGGGCGCGCCTGAGGCGTCTGTTGCATCGCCTCCAGCTCACGCTTGGCGACGACGTTCTCGCCACCGACCGGTCGACGGTTCGATGGTCATCAGCGATCGACTTGCAGTTGGATTCCCAGCTGTTCGAGCAAGCCTGCGACCGCGGCGAGTTCGAGCGGGCCTGCCGTCATTATCCCGGCGACTTTCTCGAAGGTTTTTCGCCCGGCGACTGCCCGCAGTTCGACGAGTGGGCTTTTTTTCGCCGGGAGGCCTTGCGGGGCCGGGCGATCCAGGCGCTCGAGCGAGTGGTGCACGACAAGAATGCGGCCGGTGACTACGCGACCGCCGCCGCCCATGCCGGCCGTCTTGTTGAGCTCGATCCGCTCAGCGAAGTGTACGGCCGGCACCTCATCCGCAACCTTCTGCTCGCCGGAGACCGAGCCACAGCCCAGCGGCACCTCGAGGCCCTGACGCAGCGCCTTCGCGACGAGCTCAATGTAGCCCCCGAATCCGAGACCCGCGCGCTGCTTGATGCGGGCGCGACGTTACCCATCGAGGACCCGCCGTCGACGCGTTACGTCAGCGGTGGCGGCGTCCATCTCGCGTTCCAGACCTATGGTGCCGGCCGCATTGATGTTCTGGTGCTGCCCGGTTTCGTGTCCCATGTCGAACGGGTCTGGGAGGAGCCCCGGTGCCGGGCGTTCCTGTCCGCGCTCACTGAGATGGGCCGTCTTGTCCTGCTCGATCGTCGCGGCATCGGGCTTTCCGACCGGGTCGGGTTCAATCCGAGCGTCGACGCGACCGCGCAGGACATCGGCACCGTGCTTGACGCCGCTGGCAGCCGCCGGGTCGTTCTGTTCGGCGCGTCCGAGGGCGGACCGGCATGCATCAAATTTGCTGCTGATCACCCCGACCGTGTCGCCGGCCTCGTTCTCTTCGGCTCGTTGGCGAAGGGGAGCGCGGCATCCGACTATCCGCACGCGCTGCAGGCTAGCCAGTACGACGCGTGGCTGCGGCAGCTCGTCGCCGTCTGGGGCGGTCCTGCCGGTATCGAAACATTCGCGCCGAGCCTCTCCTGCGATTCGCAGGCGAGAGCCTGGTGGGCAGGCTTGCTGCGGGCCGCGTCGAGCCCGGGAGCCATCAAGGGCGTGCTCGAGGCGTTGCGCGATATGGATGTGCGGCATCTCCTGGGCCGAATTTCCGTTCCGACTCTGGTGCTCCACCGCCACGGCGACCGCGCCGTTCGCATCGGCGCCGGCCGGCATCTCGCCAGCCACATCGCGCAGGCGCGATTCGTCGAACTCGATGGTGCCGATCACTGGGTCTTCGCGGGCGACCAGCAACCCGTCCTGGACAACATCAAGCAATTTGTCGGCAGTCTCGCGGCGTGACTGCGACCGAGAGATGAGAGATGAGAGATGCAGGCCAATATATCCGCTCGAGGCAAAGTGCGATTCAGATGAAACCTACCTATGCAGCGCCGCTGAATCGCAATATCCGACGATGTAACCGTTCGACTGCCGTGACAAGCGCGCGTTGAATGTCCGTCTTCTCGGAAGCGGCCTTTTGGGATTATTCTTGTTCGTTGAACGGCTCATCTCTCCCGAGGTTGTCAGATCGCCGGACTTGTGCCGACAGGGCCTGCGCTCCTGAGCATGGCTATCGCGACACGAACACGTTACTCCTTGATCGAACAGGTGCCGTGATGGATAAGAAAGATGCCGCTGGTTCGCGCGCTTTCCCCGGAGTCCAGCCGCGCTTCGAGGAAACGCTCGATCCGGACGATTGGACCGGGCTGCGGACACTTTCCCACCAGATCATCGACGATGCGGTTGACTACCTGCGCGATGTCCGCAGCCGGCCGGTGTGGCGAAACATGCCGGCGGATGTCACAGCCTTATTCGAGCAAGCGCTGCCACGGTCGGCGTCGCCGGTGGAAGGGATCTATCGCGAGCTTGCCGAGAACGTGTTGCCCTATCCGCTTGGCAACGTGCATCCGCGCTTTTGGTCCTGGTATATGGGGGCTAGCAACTTCACCGGTGCACTGGGAGATTTCCTGGCGGCAATCCAGGGCTCTAACCTTGGTGGCGGCAATCATGCTGCTGCCCTGATGGATCGGCAAGTGGTCAACTGGTGCAAGGAGATGATCGGTTTTCCAGTTTCGGCCAGCGGCACATTGGTGAGCGGTGGCTCAATGGCCAATATCATTGGTTTGACAGTGGCGCGCAACGCCAAGGCCGGCATCGACGTGCGCGAGCATGGTGTCGCCGCCATGGAGCGGCCCTTGCGTTTCTATGGCTCGGACCAGATCCACAGCTGCCACCGAAAGGCCATGGAGGCGCTAGGCATGGGAAACCGAGCGCTGCGATACATCCCGACAGATGTCGAACTACGGATCGATCTCGCCGCCCTGCGCGTTGCGATCGCAGAGGATCGGGCGGCGGGATTTCAGCCTGCCTGTGTGATAGCGACAGCGGGGACAGTTAACACCGGCGCGATCGACGATCTGATGGCGCTGGCGGATCTGGCCGCCGAAGAGAACCTCTGGTTGCACATTGACGGATGCATCGGCGCGCTGATTGCGATCGCTCCCGAAAATGCAAATCGCGTTGCAGGAATTGAGCGGGCGGATTCCATCGCGCTCGATCCTCACAAGTGGTTGCACGCACCGTTTGAAGTCGGCTGCGCCCTGGTTCGCGACGCCTCTGCCCATCGAGGCGCGTTCGCGGTGACACCGGAATATCTGGAGCCGACGCCGCGCGGAATCGCGTCGGCCCCTTGGCTGTATGAGTACGGACTGCAGACGACGAGAGGTTTCCGTGCGCTGAAGGTCTGGATGGCACTAAAAGAGCATGGAGTCGAGAAGTTTGGCCGCCTGATCGATCAGAACATCGCACAGGGTCGCTACCTCAGCGGCCTGATCAAGGCCGAGCCCCTTCTCGAACTGGTCGCGCCAACGAATATCAACATCGTATGCTTCCGATATCGTCCGGAGGGGGTGGAAGAGGGAGCATTGAAGGCGCTCAACATCGAGATCATGCTGCGGCTACAGGAAGCGGGCATCGCGGCCTTGTCCGACACGACGGTGCACGGAGTGCATTGCCTGCGGGTAGCGATATGCAACCACCGCACCCGCCGCGATGACCTGGATCTGCTGGTCAATGAAATCGTTCGGCTTGGGCACCAGATTGTGAGTGCAAGCCGCACCGCCTGACTTGTTTGTTCGAGTCTCGCTCCGCTTCGGCGTTGAAAGCAGAATCAATATGCGCCTCCGGAACCTCGGCATCGTTCGGCTATGGCCGATCAGGCAACGCTCGTCTTTCGGAGGCCAATGCCCGTTACGAGTAGTTCAGCGTTGACGTGGAAGCGGGTCGATGGGTGGCAAAGGGCGTGGCATTCGCGCTGAGTCGGTGGCTACAAAGGTGAGGGTAGCTTCCGTCACCTTGACGACGTCGGCCGCCATGCCCATGCGTTGAGCGAAGACCTCCACGTTGACGGTGATCGACGTACGTCCCTCGCGCACGATTTCTGCGTAGAAGCTCAACAGGTCGCCGATAAAAACGGGCTGTCTGAACGTGAACGAATTGACGGCGATGGTGACGACACGGCCGTTCGCGCGCCGGCTGGCGGGAATCGATCCGGCGATGTCGACGTGTGACATGATCCAGCCGCCGAAGACATCGCCGTGTACGTTGGCGCTCGACGGTTGGGGCACGACGCGCAGCACGGGCATCGCGTGGGCGGGAAGGCGTTCCGAGGATGAGGAGGCGGGCATGGCGGTCTCGTGTCGTAAGTGAGCGGGAGCTGCACGATAGCGCCCGGCTCCTGGCAAATATCGCGTTCAGCGGACCACGTGCGTCAGCCAGTGTGCGTAGCGTTCCGATTTGCCGGCGACCGCGGCGAAGAACGTGTCCTGCAGCTTTGCGGTGACCGGTCCACGCTCTCCGTTGCCGATCACGCGATCGTCGAGTTCACGAATGGGCGTCAGCTCGGCTGCCGTGCCCGTAAAAAAGGCTTCGTCGGCGCAGTACATTTCGTCGCGCGTAATGCGTTTTTCGACGACCTGAAGGCCCTGATCCCGCGCGATTTCAATGACCGACGCGCGTGTGATGCCGTCGAGGCACGAGGCCAGGTCCGGCGTATACAGCACAGCATTTCGCACGATGAAAACGTTTTCACCCGCGCCCTCGGACACATAGCCTTCCGTGTCGAGCAGCAGCGCCTCGTCGTAACCGTTACGGGTGACTTCGCGATTGGCCAGAATCGAGTTGATGTAGTAGCCGCTCGCCTTGGCGCGAACCAGCGACACATTCACATGGTGACGCGATAGCGACGATGTCTTGACACGAATGCCGCGCACGAGTCCCTCCTCGCCGAGATAGCTGCCCCAAGGCCACGCGGCGATCCCGACGTGAACCGTGTTGCCGCGCGCACCGAGGCCCATCTGTTCGCTGCCGAGCCATACGAGAGGCCGCAGATAGCACGCGGTCAGCTGATTGCGGCGCACCACTTCCAGTTGCGCCTCGCGAATCGTCTCTGCGCTGAAAGGCACAGCCATTTCAAAGATCTTTGCGGAATTGAACAGTCTTTTCGTGTGGTCGTCGAGCCGGAAGATCGCGGGACCCGCGGCGGTCTCGTATGCCCTGACGCCTTCGAATACCGCCATGCCATAGTGGAGCGAATGAGTCAGAAAGTGGAGTTGCGCGTCCCGCCACTGCACCAGTTCGCCATCTAGCCAGATCACGCCGTCACGGTCATGCATAGTCGTTTTCATAACGCTTTTTAGAAAGATTGAGAGGATGAAACGGGCGGCGTGCTGTCCGCATCGGCCCGGTACTCGGCAAGCCAGCGTTCGCGCTTCGGTGCCGCGGCGAGCACGTTGCGCTCCTTGACGTGACCGAAGCCGCGAATCTCGCCCGGCAGATCGGCGAGCTTCAGCGCCGCATCGAATCGGGCGACGTCGAGCGTTGCGCAGAACTCGTCGACCAGCGCGAAGTACTGTTCGATCAGCTCACGTTCATTGCGCCGTTCCTCCGTCTTGCCGAATACGTCGAACGCAGTGCCACGCAGGAACCTGAGTTTTTCGAGCACGCGAAATACCGTGAGCATCCATTGCCCGAATCGTTGCTTTTTCAGGCGGCCGTGTTCGTCGCGTTTGGCGAGCAATGGCGGCGCGAGATGGAACGCGAGCTTGTAATCGCGACCCGGCTCGCCTTCGAACTGCGCGCGCAGCTTGTCCATGTAGGCCGGGTCCGCATACAGACGGGCCACTTCGTACTCGTCCTTATAGGTCATCAGTTTCGCGAGATTGCGCGCGACCACCGGCGTGAGCCGGGGCTTCGACCCAGGCACAACAGCCGCTTCCTTCTCGCGCAGCCGTTCGACGGCTGCAACATAGCGCGCCGCATAACGCGGGTTCTGATAGACACTCAGCCGCTCGACGTTGCGCTCGATCAGCCGGTCCAGCGATTCGGGCATCTGCACGACGATGGCCTGCTGCTTGCCGGCGAGCGGCGTAAAAGCCTCCACGGCGGCTTCACCGTGCTGCGCGACGTAGCGGCCCCATTCGAACGCCAGACGATTCTTTTCGACGGCCACGCCATTCAGTTCGATCGCGCGATCGAGACTTGCGTAGCTGAGCGGCAGCCAGCCGCGTTGCCAGGCAAAGCCGAGCAACAGAGGATTCGCATAGAGTGTGTCACCTAACAGTGCGAGCGCGAGACGATTGGCGTCGATGAAGTCGCAGTCGTCGCCGATGCTCGCGCGCAGATCCTGTCGTGTCTGATCGGCCGGAAAACTCCAGTGCGGATCCCGCACGAACTGTGCGGTCGGCGTGGCACCGCTGTTGATCGCCGCTTTCGTCACGCCGCGTTGCGTGCGTGCCAGCACTTCAGCGGAAGCGGAAACAATCGCATCGCAGCCGAGAATCAGGCGCGCTTCACCGGCCGCGATCCGCGTGGCGTGCAATTGGTCGGGTGCCGCGGCGATCTGCACATGGCTGAGCACAGCGCCGCCTTTCTGCGCGAGCCCAGCCATATCGAGCACGGTGACACCCTTGTGTTCGAGGTGAGCCGCCATGCCAAGCAAGCCGCCGATCGTCACGACGCCGGTTCCACCGACACCGGTCACCAGCACGCCATACGGCTTGGATAACGAAGCAATCGCGGGCCGCGGCAGTGCCGCGAAATCGGGCAACGCGGCTGCGGATGCGTGCTTAGCGGGCTTTTTCACCTGTGCGCCTTCAGCCGTAACGAAACTCGGACAGAAGCCGTTCACGCACGAAAAGTCTTTATTGCACGACGATTGATTGATCTTGCGCTTGGTGCCGAGCGACGTTTGCAGCGGCTCGACCGACAGGCAGTTCGATTGCACCGAGCAATCGCCACAGCCTTCGCACACTGCGTCATTGATGAAGGCGCGCTTCGCTGGATCGGGATACGTACCGCGTTTGCGGCGCCGGCGTTTTTCGGTCGCACAGGTCTGGTCGTAGATCAGAATCGATGTACCGGCCACTTCGCGCAACTCGCGCTGCAACCGGTCGAGTTCGTCGCGGTGATAGACCGTCACTCCTTCGGGAAGACGAATGTTCGCGTCGTATTTCTCCGGCTCGTCGGTCACGATCAGCACGTGCTTCGCGCCCTCGGCAACGACCTGAAACGCGATCTGCGGGACTGTGAGCACACCGTCTACCGGTTGGCCGCCGGTCATCGCGACCGCGTCGTTGTAGAGCACCTTGTAGGTGACGTTCGCGCCTGCCGCAATGGAGGCGCGAATCGCTAGCAGACCCGAATGGAAATAGGTGCCGTCGCCCAGATTGACGAACACGTGGCGCTCATCCGTGAAATGCATCTGGCCGGTCCACGCGACACCTTCGCCGCCCATCTGGCTGAAGGTCTCCGTCTTGCGGTCCATCCACATCGACATGTAGTGACAGCCAATGCCGGCCAGTGCGCGCGAGCCATCCGGCACGCGTGTCGACGTGTTGTGCGGGCAGCCCGAACAGAACCACGGCTGCCGCTCCGGCACGGAACGCGGCGTGGCAGCCTCACGCTCCTTGGCTTCGATCACGGCCACGCGCGCATCGATTCGCACTCGCAGATCGGCAGGCAGATCGGCTTTGGCGAGGCGCCGGGCGATCGCTTTCGCGATCAAGGCGGGCGACAGTTCGTAGTGCGCGGGCAGTAAAGTCTGTCCGCGCGGCACGGACCATTCGCCGCCTTCGTCCTCACGCTGATCGAACTTGCCGAACACCTTTGGGCGCACGTCGTCGCGCCAGTTATAGAGTTCCTCTTTGAGCGCATATTCGAGAATCTGGCGTTTTTCTTCGACCACCAGAATCTCGTCGAGCCCGGTTGCGAAGTCGCGCGCGTTCTGCGCATCGAGCGGCCATACGCAACCCACCTTCAGCACGCGAATGCCGATGCGCGCGCAGGTTTCGTCGTCGAGCGAGAGGTCGGCGAGCGCCTGCCGCACGTCGAGATACGCCTTGCCCGCGGTCATGATGCCAAGGCGCGGAGTGGGGCTGTCGATCACCACGCGGTTGAGCTTGTTCGCGCGAATGTAGGCGAGCGCCGCGTACCACTTGTAGTTGAGCAGACGCGCCTCCTGTGCCAGCGGCGGGTCGGGCCAGCAGATATTCAGGCCGCCTTCGGGCATGTCGAAGTCGTCGGGCAGGACGATCTGCAAACGGTCCGGGTCGATGTCGATCGACGCGCTTGACTCGACCACGTCCGTCACGCATTTCATCGCAACCCACAGACCTGCGTAGCGGCTCATAGCCCAGCCGTGCAGACCATAGTCGAGATACTCCTGCACGCTTGCCGGATAGAGCACCGGAATGCCGCTTGCCACGAACATGTGCTCGGATTGATGCGCGACCGACGACGACTTCGCCGCATGGTCGTCGCCCGCCAGCACCAGCACGCCGCCGTTCGGATCGGTGCCGGCCGAATTCGCGTGCTTGAAGACGTCGCCGGTGCGATCTACACCCGGCCCCTTGCCGTACCACATGCCGAAGACACCGTCGACCTTCGCGCCCGGCCAGAGGTTGAGCTGCTGCGTGCCCCACACGGCAGTCGCCGCAAGGTCCTCATTAACCCCCGGTTGAAACACGACGTCGTGTTCCTTCAGATGCTTCTTCGCTTTCCATAGGCCCTGATCGAGCGCGCCGAGCGGCGAGCCGCGATAGCCGGACACATAGCCCGCCGTGTTGAGGCCGGCGCGGCGGTCGCGCGCCTTCTGCAGCATAGGCAGCCGCACCAGCGCCTGAGTGCCGCTCATATAAACGCGGCCCTTTTCGAGCGTGTATTTGTCGTCGAGCGATAGGTCGGCAAGCGCGTCACGTAGCGGGGACGTTAGCGGGGCGTTCATGGTGAGGTCTCCGGCGGCTTTATTGGAAGCGGAGTATAGGAAGCGGAATTTCCAACGTAAAATCACGAATACCGAATCCTGCTATTCGAAAAACACATGTCAAAAGACGTTACCCTGCGGCAGATGCGTTACTTCGTGGCGGCCGCCCAGAGCGGGCAGTTTTCGATGGCGGCGACGGCCGAGCATGTGTCGCAATCGGCGATCACCAATGCCGTGCTGGCATTGGAGGAAACCCTGGGTACGCGGCTATTCGAACGCCTGCCCCAAGGCGTCACATTGACGCCGGACGGGCACGATTTTCTGAACCACGCGAGACACATACTCGATTCGGTGCGCGACGCGGTCTACAAGGCGCCGTTCCGCTCGCACGATCTGAAAGGGACCGTGCGCATTGCGGCATCGTATACGGTGCTGGGCTATTTCCTGCCCGAGTTGATGGCGCGTTTTCGCGCGACGTATCCCGACATCGTGATCGATCTGCACGACCTGGACCGCGAATCGATCGAGCAGGCCGTGCTCTCCGGCGACGTCGATCTCGGCATCGTTCTGCTCTCCAACGTCGAAAATATCAGGCGTTTCGGGCACCATGTACTGATTCGCTCGCGCCGGCAGTTGTGGACCGCGCCCACCCATCCTCTTGCGCAACTCAATGCGCCTTCGCTCGCGGATATCGCGAGCTATCCATATATTTTGATTACGGTAGACGAAGGCGAGCAGTCCACGCTGCGTTACTGGAAGCAGAACGATGTCGAACCGAATATCGCCTTTCGCACCAGTTCAATGGAAGCGCTGCGAGGTCTGGTCGCGCATGGTTTCGGCGTCACGATTCTGTCCGACATGGTGTTTCGACCGTGGTCGCTGGAAGGCAAGCGGATCGACGCGCGGCCCATTTTCAACGCGATTCCGCAGATGGATGCGGGCATGTTGTGGCGCAAAGGCGCAACGCTGGATACGCCGGCCGTTGCGTTCCAGCAGTTCCTGATTCATGCATGCTGGAGTTGAAAGGAAGGTGTGAGCGGCTCGGTGAGAATGACATGCACCGCCCGAATTGACGCTGGCAATCCAGACGTATCTGTTTTTCGCATGGCCTGACGACTGTTTTCCTTGTGCACGGACGACTGCCGGCCCGCGCCGTAAGGCCGCGCTGACATGAGCTAGAGCCGGGACGCATTATAATCGGCCCGATGCATCGATTCATTGAGAATCGATCGACCACTGTTCCGCCTTCCGTCATGCCCAAAGAGAGAGCCAGCAAACCCGTTAAGCCTGCGTTGCGCAGCCGCAAATCTCCGCAGGGCTCGCCCACCGTGCAGGACGTCGCGCGTCTCGCGAAGGTGTCGGTCGGTTCGGTGTCGCGTGTGCTGAACGGCCGCGAGAATGTGGCGCCGGCCATTCAGGAGGCGGTGCGTGCCGCGGTGGCCGAGTTGAATTTCGTGCCGAACGTGGTGGCACGCAGCATGCGCAAAGGCAGTTCGAGCGCGATTGGCTGTCTGATTTCCGACATCACGCAGCACACCGCCGCACAGATGGTGAGCGCCGCCGAAGAGCGCCTGCGGGCAAGGGGTTTCGAGATTCTGATCGCCAATTCACATTACGATCTCGAGCGCGAGCGGGCCATTCTGTCGAGCCTGAAGCAACGCCGCATCGACGGATTCATCGGCGCGATTTCCGACGACGAGACGCCTTCCTATTTCAACTTCCTGCATACCCTGAATATGCCGGTCGTGCTGTGGGAGCGCGATGCCCAGGGCGAATTCAATTCGGTACTGACCGATCACGCCGACGGCTGTCGTCAGGCTGTGCGCTATCTCACGTCGCTCGGGCATCGCGCGATTGCGCTCGTGGCCGGCCACGAAAACACGTGGGTAGGCCGCGAGATGGTACGTGGTTATCTGGCCGCGTGCGAGGCCGCCGGCATCGCGCTCGATCCGGCGCTCGTGCTGCGCACCAGCGCCTTCAACAAGGACGTCTGCCGGGCGCTGCTCAGCGCTCCGCAGCCGCCTTCCGCGATCATCGCCACGCTGAACGACGTGGCCATCGTGCTTGAAGTCGTGCGGGAAACCGGGCTGTCGATCCCGGCAGACCTGTCGGTGATTTCCATCGGCGAGCACGAGTATTCCGGAATCGCGTCGCCGGCATTGACCGTGGTGACGCAAAACCCGCGCGACGTCGGCCGCGAAGCAGCGGACATGATGTTGCAACTGATCGACGGCAGCGCGCCGTCCGGCATCCGCCGCTCCAAACATCCCATGCGGATGATCGTGCGCGAGTCGTGCGGCGCGCCACGCAGTCCTGCCCGCCGCAAAAAGCGCTAGCCGGATCGATTCCCAGGGTTTGCCCGACCGCAAAGTTGCTTGACAGCGGATTTTTCGCCGCCGACATTGCGCAGAGACGGTAAATGAATCGATTCACCAAAAAACTCAGGGTGCGATATGAGCGACAGGAAAAACGGCTTACGGTCGGGGCAGGGCGAGAACGAGGAAGGCGGCCGTGCGGGCCGTCGGCGGTTTATGAAAACGGCGGGCGCGCTGGCCGGCGCGGTGGCGACGGGACTCGGTCTTGATGGCTGTGGAGATGGCGCGATCAGCGCCGCGTCCGCGCAAAGCGTGGGTGCGCAGATACCGGCGATCGTGCCGGCACAAACGACGCTTGTTGTGATGCATTATCAGACCGACATCCTGGGGCTCTTTCCATCTGTCGCGCCTACGCTGCTCGCCAACACGCGCAAGTTGTGCGATGCCGCGCGGGCCAAAGGCGTCAGCGTCTATTTCGCCAAGATCCAGTTCAGTCCAGGCTATCCGGAAGTCAGCCCGTTGAACAAGAACGGGCAAGGGCTCAAGCAACTCGGCCTTTTCATCAACGACAAAATCGCGCCGGAACTCGGCCAGCAGGCCAACGAACCGCTCATCATCGGGCATCGTGTCAGCGTGTTTTTCGGTACTGATCTGCAGGCACGGCTTTCCGCACAGGGTATCGATACGTTGATCATGGTCGGGATTGCGTCGACCGGCGTCATGCTGTCGTCGGTCGCCTATGCGAGCGACGCGGACTTCCGCCTGTACACCGTCAAGGATTGCTGTTACGACCCGGACCAGGTCGTGCATGATCATCTTTTTTCCACGGCATTCGATTCGCGCACCACGGTGCTGTCGCTCGCAGATGCCGCGTCGCTGCTCGCCTAGGTCCGCCGCAAAGCGCTCTGAACGCGCCAGCCAGGGTTTCCGATATTTTTAAAAAGTTGACTCGTCGCGCCAACCTGACTATTGTCTGTGAATCGATTCACTAAAACGCGTTGAGTTGCGCGGCATTGAAAAAGCAGAGGATTTCATGACTTTCAGCAACAGTCGACGACAACTGCTGCGCGCAGGCGCCGCAGGTATCGCGGGGCTTTCACTGCCGTTCGCATTCGAAGGCCGCGTCTTCGCGGCGCAAGCAGGGGTGCTCTCGGTCGCCATTCCGAGCAATCCGCAAACGCTCGATCCGATCAACCAGCCGAATCACGACGTGATGGCGATCAACCAGTTGATCTTCGAGAATCTGGTCGGCATCGACGCGCGCGGTCAGCGGGTGCCGCAACTGGCGCGCGCGTGGACGATTTCGCCGGACAAACTGACCTACACATTCGATCTGCAGCGCGGCGTGAACTTTCAGAACGGCCAGCCCTTCACTTCCGCCGACGTGAAATATAGCTTCGATTACGTGCTGAATCCCGCGAACAAGGCGTTCCGCCGTCCGTTCTGGACTGTGATCGAGTCGGTGAGCGCACCGGACGCGCACACCGCTGTGATCCGCCTCAAGCGTCCCTACCGGCCGTTGCTCGACTACATGTCGAAGTACATGGGTATTTTTCCGGCAGGCAGCCGCGAGCAGCACCCGGATGGCTACTTCAAGCAGACGCCGGTCGGTGTCGGCACTGGCCCGGCGATTTTCGTGCAGTCGAAAGCGAACGACTTCGTCGAGTTGAAGCGCAATCCGGCTTACTGGGGCAAAGGCGAGCCGCATTGGGACAAGATCGTGTTCCGCATCATTCCGGAAGAGTCGTCGCGGCTCGCGTCGCTGATGTCGGACCAGACGCAGATCATTAGTGCGCCGCCGGCCCAGACCTTTGCGCAGATCCGCACGTCGGCGGGCCTCGCGGGCGATAGCCGCGCATCGCCGACCAGCCCGCTGATGATGTGCCTGAACAACCGCAAGGCGCCGTTCGACGACCCGGCGTTTCGCCGTGCGGTTTCGCTTGTGCTGGACCGTGCCAAGATCTGCCGCGATCTGTGCTACGGCGCAGTGAAAGCGAGCAGCATGCCATTTGCGCCGGAGTCGTCGTGGTACGACGCTGGCTCGGCCGGAAGCCTGGCGTTCAATCTGGATCATGCGCGAGCGGCGTTGAAAAGCTCGAAGTACGCGAGTGGCGCGTCGTTCGATCTGCTGTACGTGCAGCCTGCGTATCTGATCGATACATCGTCGACAGCGCTTTTCATTCAGGCGCAACTGGCGTCGCTGGGTGTGCGCGTCAATCTGCGTCCGCTCGATTTCGGGCAGATGATCTCGCAGGTGCTGGTCGGTAACCACGCTGCGGCCTTGACCGGTTTCATCGCACCGCCGGAGCCGACGTATCTGCTCAATGCGCTGTTCCGGCCAACCGAAAGTCTCTGGAAAGCGAGCGGCTACGAGAGTGCCGAACTGCTGAAGCTGATCGACGACAGCTATCTGGTCGACGATCCGGCAGCGCTGAAGCCGATCCTCGCGAAGCTTCAGCAGGTGTTGGCGCGCGACTGTCCGGCCGTCTGGATCGGCGCGCTGGAAGTGCAGAACCTGTGGCGCAGCAACGTCAAGGATTTCCAGGTGAACACCGGCTTCTCGCTGATGCTCGACAACGTTTATCTCGCGAAGGCGTGAGGTGGATATGAAAGCCGTTTCAAGGCTGTTTTCGTCTGTGCTGGTGCTACTGGTGGTGAGCGCGTTGCTGTTCGCGATGTGTCGCGCGACACCCGTGTCGCCCGCGCGTCTGACGTTGGGCAGCGACGCAAGTGTCGAACAGATTGCCGCGTTCAATCATCAATATGGACTCGACCGGCCTGTCGCCGCGCAATACGGCACGTGGCTGAACGGTGCGCTCGCGCTCGATTTCGGCAAGTCGTACGTGACCGGCAACCCGATCGGGCCGCAGATCGCCGATACGTTGCCGAATACCGTCGAGCTCGTCACGCTGTCGTTCATCTTCACGATCGTCGTGTCGATCGTGCTCGGCACCGTGGCGGCACTGAAAGAGAACAGCGGCATGGACCATCTGCTGCGAGCTGTGGCGATCGTCGGTTTATCCGTACCGTCGTTCTGGCTGGGGCTGCTGCTGATCCGCTATGTCGCGCTCAAAACCGGGTGGTTTCCGGTGGGCGGCCTCACGCCCTGGTCGGATGGATCGGCGGCGCATCTGCTCGCGCTGGTGTTGCCCGTCCTGACGATGTCGGTGTACTACATCTCCGTGCTGAGCCGTCTGGTGCGGGCGAACATGGTTGACGCGCTCTCGCAGGATTATGTGCGAACCGCCAGAGCGCTCGGTTTGTCGCCGTCGCGTATTCGCCTGTATGCACTCAAGAACGCGTTGCCGTCGCTCGTGAGCACGGCCGCGATGAGTTACGGCTACATGTTCGGCTGGGCGTTGATCGTGGAACAGATTTTCAATCTGCCGGGCGTCTCGCGTGCGTTGCTCACGGCGATCTTCCAGCGCGACTATCCAACGGTGCAGGCCATCGTGCTCGTGATCACGACGATTTTCATCGCGTCGAACACGTGCGCCGACGTACTGCATGGTTATCTCGACCCGAAGGCGAACAGAACATGATGGCTGATTCATCGCTACCCAACGTGCACCGCAAGCCACCTGTGCTCGGCGCATGGCTCGCATCGGCCGGCCGGTTGCTGCGCGCGCTGATGCATGAACCGGCTGGTGCTATCGGTCTCGTAACGATCGTGCTGCTGGGCGTGATTGCATTGTGCGCGCCGTGGCTGCCCTTGAAGGATCCGCTGCAGCTCTATATCGAACATCGTCTGGAAGCGCCGAGCGCGGCATTCTGGCTCGGTACCGATCAGGTGGGCCGTGACATTCTGAGCCGCACGATATGGGGCGCTCGCGCGTCGCTGTCCATCGGACTGTGCGCAGTCGCGATCGGCCTCGTGCTCGGCACGGGCATCGGCCTCGTGGCCGGCTACAAATCCGGCTCATGGCTCGACGAAACGCTGATGAAAGTGATGGAAGTGCTCGCGTCGATTCCGCTCTTGATCTGGGCGATCGCGCTCGTCGGCATTACCGGCACTGATACGCTGCGTGTCGGATTACTCGCCATTTCGAATGAAACCAAGCTCGTGCTGCTGATCGGCGTGCTGTACGCGCCGGGTCTTGCGCGGCTCACCCATAGTCTCGCGAAGGCGGAGTCGCAAGCGGAGTATGTCGCCGCACGGGTTCTGCAAGGCGCGAGCGAGGCGCGCATCATGTTCTCCGACGTTTTGCCCAACATCATCTCGCCGGTGCTGATCCAGGCGTCGCTGCTGCTCGGCGTGACGATCATCGTGGAAGCGTCGCTCAGTTTCATCGGACTCGGTGTGCAACCGCCGACGCCGAGTTGGGGCGCGATGCTCTCCGACGCGCGCGCACTGATTTTCACCGACAACTGGTGGGTGTCGGTGTTTCCGGGCGCGGCGGTGTTCGTCAGCGTGCTCGCCTTCAATCTGTTCGGCGACTCGATGCGCACCATTCTCGATCCGCGGCGGCGCAATGCGCATGCGGCGAATGTGCCGGGAGCGTCGCTATGAGCGAAGCGCTTCTGTCGATCGAAAACCTGCGCGTCACTTTCGGTTCGGGCAAGACGCAGACCGAAGTGTTGCATGGACTCGATTTGCACGTGGGACGTGGCGAGGCGGTCGGTCTCGTCGGCGAATCGGGTTCGGGCAAGAGTGTCGCGTCGCTGGCGGTGCTCGGGTTGCTTGGCAACGCGGGGCGTATCAGCGGCGGCCGGATCGTGCTCGACGGCGAAGACCTGGGCCGTGCTTCGGAGGCGCGTATGCGGGCATTGCGTGGACGGCGCGTCTCCATGATCTTCCAGGATCCGGCGACAGCGCTCAACCCTGCCTTCACGATCGGCGCGCAACTCGCCGACGTGATCCGCGCCCACCGTCCGCTGCGCGGCCGCGCGATCCGCGACGAAGTGCATGGCGTGCTCGAACGCGTCGGTTTCAAAGACCCGCGCACCACGGAGTGCGCGTATCCGCACGAACTGAGCGGCGGCATGAAACAACGCGCGATGATTGCCGCCGCGATTGTCTGTGAACCGGCGCTGCTGCTCGCGGACGAGCCCACCACCGCGCTCGACGTGACCGTGCAGGCGCAGATCGTCGAGTTACTGCGAACGCTGGTGGACGAGATGGATCTCGGCCTCGTGTTCATCACGCACAACCTCGACCTGATGGCGGAACTGTGTTCACGCGCCGTCGTGCTGAAGCAGGGGTGCGTGGTCGAAGCCGGCTCGGTGGAGGATATCTTTCTGCGGCCTTCGCACGACTACACGCGGCATCTGATCGCGAGCATTCCGCGTTTGCCGGTTACGCGTGCTACGGGCCGTCATCAACCTGAGGAGACGCGCGATGTCCGTTAGTGTGCCGAACGCCGCTCTCGCCACGCAGCCGATCTTCGCGCTGCAGGCGGTCGGCAAATCCTATGCGCTGGCGCGTTCGCCGCTCGAGCGCATGTTCAACCGGCGCCGCTTTCATGCGGTGTCGGGCGTGAGTCTCGAGGTGGCGAAGGGCGACGCGCTCGCTATCGTCGGCGAAAGCGGCAGCGGCAAATCGACTGTCGCGCGCATGATGGTCGGCCTCACCGCGCCGACTTCCGGCTCGATCTGTTTCAGAGGCGACGCGTTGAACACGATGACGCGAGCGCAGAACGCGACGTTTCGCCAGCGTGTCCAGATGGTGTTCCAAAGCACGACGAACTCGCTGAACCCGCGCAAGACGATTGCCACGACGCTGGCGGAAGCGATCGGCAACGACGGCGTGCCGGTGCGCCAGTTGCTCGACATGGTGCGGCTGCCGGCATTCGTGCTGGCGCGCTATCCGCATCAGTTATCGGGCGGCCAGCGCCAACGCGTGGGCATCGCACGGGCGCTCGCGCGCCGTCCGGAACTGGTCGTTGCCGATGAACCCACTTCCGCGCTCGACGTATCGATCCAGGCGGAGATCATCCGGCTGCTGCGCGATCTCCACCAGAGCGCCGGTGTCTCGCTGGTCGTGATCAGCCACGATCTGGCGCTGGTCGGCGAGTTGTGCCAGCGGGTGGTGGTGATGCGAGAAGGGCGCGTCGTCGAAGCGGGAGCCGTGGATCAGGTGCTGTTCGAACCACGCGAGCGCTACACGACGGAGTTGCTGGCGGCGATCCCGAAAGGCATTGGCCGGCTGCAAGAAAGGCGATCTGAGCAGTAAAGAAGAAGATCCGGGTCAAGCAGTGAGCGGGCCCACCTTGGGATTTTTTTAACCTATGGTGAATCGATTCATTTGCTATCATCAATCGATCGCTAGCCGACCGGGGCGTCGCGATTTCTTGTTTGGAGAAGAGCGGTGAAGGAAAAGTTATTCATCATGGCGGCTCTGCTGGGCGGGAGCGGTTTCGTTCATGCGCAGAGTTCCGTCACGCTGTACGGGATCATCAACGAGGCCATCACCTACTCGTCGAACCAGGGCGGCCATAGCGCCGTGCAGTTGACCGGCAACGGCGAGTACGGCAGCCGCTGGGGGCTGCGAGGCGCCGAAGACCTCGGCGGCGGCACCAAGGCGATCTTCACGCTGGAGAACGGCTTTAACCCGGTCAACGGCGCGCTCGGTCAGAACAACCGCATGTTCGGCCGCCAGGCGTTCGTGGGTTTTTCGAATCCTGACTACGGCACGCTGACGTTCGGCCGCCAGTACGACGCGATTGTCGGCACCTTGCAGACGATGACGTCCAACGGCGCGTGGGGCGGCGTGATGTTTTCGCATCCGTACGACAACGACAATACCGACGACTATCTGCGCGTCAATAACTCGATCAAATACGTCTCGCCGAACTTCAAGGGCTTCACCGGCACCGCGATGTACGCCTTCAGCAACGCGCCCGGCGCCTTTGCGAACAATCGCATGTGGTCGGTAGGCGGCATCTATTCGCTGGGCGCATTTTCGATTGCGGCCGCCTATTCGCTCTATGACGAACCCGGCGTGAACACCACTGCGAACGTGAACACCAACGGTGCCATCACCTGCTGTGATGCGCCGATTACGTCCAAACGGGAGCAGATTGCGGGCATCGGTGCCTCGTATGTGATCGGACCGGCCAAGCTGAGTCTGATGTACAGCAACGCGATCTACAACGACGTGGGCACGACGTTGACGAGCGGCATCAACTACCGCTTCAACAACTATGAAGCGAATGCGCGCTTCACCCTCGATCCGACGCTGTTTTTCGGCATGGCCTACACGTACACGAGCGACAACATCACCGGCGGTCCGGGCGGACCCACGCAGGTGCACTGGCACCAGGTCAATCTGCTGGTCGACAAGTTTCTCTCCAAGCGGACCTCCATCTACACGGAAGTGATCTATCTGCGCGCGGCTGGTGGCGGCTTCCCGCGACCTACGGGCGGTCCATTGCCGGCGACTTCTAACGGCATGCTGGCCTCGCAGATTCAGACCATGCTGCCCTCGTCGGGACAGAACCAGGCGGTGGTCAGCGTCGGACTCGTGCACAAGTTCTAGCAGCACTGCTTTTACCGGCGCAAACCGGCAACGCGTTTGCGCCGCATCGACTAACAAGTAAGGTGTGTAATGACTGAAAGACTTTACCGGGCCGGTGTCGATATCGGTGGGACCTTCACTGATATCGTCGTGATCGGCGATGACGGCGTGATTCATACGAGGAAGGTTTCGTCCACGCCTCAGGACTATGGCATCGCGATCGTCGCGGGCTTGCAGGCATTGCTGGCCTCGCTCGACGCACAACCGCGCCAGATAACCGAACTGATTCATGCAACCACTGTCGCCACGAATACCGTGCTTGAAGGCAAAGGCGCGCGCACCGCGCTGATCACCACGCGCGGTTTTCGCGACGTGGTCGAGATTGGCCGCCTGCGTGTGCCGATGCTCTACAACCTCGCGTATCAGAAACCGGAGCCGCTCGCGAAACGCCGGCACCGCTACGAGGTCGACGAGCGGCTATTGGCCGACGGTTCGATCGACACGCGGCTCGACGATGCGCAGGTGCTGGACATCGCGCAACGTATCGCCGACGAGAAAATCGAAGCGGTAGCAATCAGTCTGATTCATGCGTATGCGAATCCCGATCACGAGATCCGTATTCGCGATCTGCTGCGCAACGTGTTGGGGGACGCCGTCTACCTGACCTGCTCACATGAAATCCTGCCGGAGATCCGCGAGTACGAACGCACCAGCACGACCGTCGTCAATGCGTATCTCGGACCGGTGGTAGTCAGCTATCTGCATTCGCTGATCGACAAGCTACGCGGCATCGGCATGACCGGTCCCGTGCAGATCATGCATTCGAACGGCGGCGTGATGAGCGCGGCCATGGTCATGCAGAAGCCGGCGACGATCATCGAGTCCGGTCCGGCGGCCGGTGTGATCGCGGGTGCCTCGGTGGCGGCCGCGTCGGGTTACGCCGATTGCATTACGGTGGACATGGGTGGCACCACGGCGAAGGCGGCCATCATCGAGAAGGGTGAGCCGGCGCGCACGACAGAGTACGAGGTTGGTGCGGGCATCAACGTCAGCAGCAAGCTCGTGAAGGGCGGCGGCCACGCGGTGAAGCTCCCGTTCATCGACGTCTCGGAGATCGGCGCCGGCGGCGGCAGTCTGGTGCGTATCGACGCGGGCGGCCTCGTCAAGGTCGGCCCGGATTCGGCGGGCTCGGTGCCCGGGCCTGTGTGCTACGACGCGGGCGGCACTATTCCGACGCTCACGGACGCCGTGCTGACGCTCGGCTATCTGAATCCGGAGTTCCTTGCCGGCGGGGAGTTGCGCATCAACCAGCAGAGGTCGCTCGAAGCAATGCGCACGCAGATCGCCGAGCCTACGCACACGGATCTGTACGAAGCCGCCTATGGCGTCTTCTCGATTGCGGCTTCCACGATGACGCGCGCAGTGAAAGCCGTGTCGACGTATCGTGGCCGCGACCCGCGCGAGTTCGCCTTGTTCGCCTTCGGCGGCAACGGGCCGGTCATTGTCCACGCGATCGCCGAATTGCTCGACATGAAGACGGTGATCGTGCCGCCGAGCCCTGGCGTGTTCAGCGCGCTCGGCCTGCTGTTCTCGTCGACGCAACATGAATTCATGCAGACGATGTTCTGCCGCCTCGATCACTCCGCCGCGATGGAGTTGGGTAATGTTCTCGAAGACCTGGTGGCACGCGCCACTGCGGATATGACGGCCGAGGGCAATGCCTTCGACGATATCGCTGTGACATGTGCGCTGGATTTGCGCTACACGGGTCAGGCTTACGAGTTGACTGTGCCGATCGAATGGCGTGCCGGTCAGCCGCTCGACATCCCGCCGATTGCTGCCGCGTTTCATGCGGAACACGAACGCACCTACGGGCACGCGTCCGCGGACGAGGTTATCGAGCTCGTCAATCTGCGCGCGGTCGGTTCGCTGCGCTCGCAGAAAGACCGCGCCTACGACGCGCAACGCGCCGGTGGCAGCCGGGCGAGCTCGCCAGGCACGCGCGTGCCGGTGCTGCGCCGGGCGTATTTTGGCAAGACCCACGGTTTTATCGACACCCCGGTGATCTCGCGCGCCGATTTGCGCGCCGCGCCGATGAGCGGCCCGTTGATTGTCGAAGAGTACGACTCGACCTGCGTCGTGCCGCCGAATGCCGGCGCGCGCGTCGATGCCCACGAAAACATTGTCATCACGTTTCTGGAGCAATCCGCATGAATACCCAGCAGGCCGCTTCAGCGGGCACCGACGCCATCACACTCGAAATCGTCAAGAACGCGCTCGGCTCGATCGCTGACGAAATGGCGCTTGTCGTGCTACGCACTGCCTATTCGCCGATCGTGCGCGATTCGATGGACTTCTCCACCGCGGTGTTCGACTGCGCCGGCCGCGTGATCGCGCAGGGCCTGACCTTGCCGATTCACCTCGGCGCGTTTCCGGCCGCGATGGATAACGTAGTGAGCCGCTTCGGCACGGCCGGCAAGCCCGGCGACATCTACATCATGAACGACCCCTACACGTCGGGCGGCATGCATCTGCCGGACGTGTATCTGATTCAGCCCGTGTTTTACGAGTCGCGTATCGAAGGCTATGTTGCGACCATCGTCCACCACGCCGATATCGGCGGCATGGCGCCGGGCAGCATGGCGATCGGCGCGACGGAAATCTATCAGGAAGGTCTGCGGATTCCGTTGATGAAGCTGTGCGATGCAGGCGCTGTCAACGACGCGCTCGTCACGCTGCTGGAGACGAACTCGCGCATGCCGGGTCAATTGCGCGGCGATCTGCGCGCGCAGGTGGCCTCGTGCAAGGCCGGTGAGCGGGGGCTCGTGCAGTTGCTCGACAAATACGGCGCGGACGGTTTCGGACGGCTGGTCGAAGCGCTGCACGATTACGCGGAGCGCCTGACGCGCCAGGCTATCAGCACGATGCCGAACGGTGAATACCGTTACGAGGATTTCATCGACGGCCTGGGCGATATGCCCGTGCCGATCGCGTTTCGCGTCAAGGTCACCGTGGCGGACGACACGGTCAGCATCGACTGGACTGGGACTGACGCGCAGGTGCAGGGCGCGATCAACGGTCCGTTCGCGACCACGCAATCGGTCGCGTACGCGGCGGTGCGTTGTGCGATTGGTGTCGATGTGCCGAACTGTGAGGGGTTTTCGCGGCCCGTGCACGTGTACGCGGAAAGCGGCTCGATTGTGAATCCGGTGGAACCGGCGGCATGCGCGGCGCGCGGGATCATCGCTTACCGCATGTTCGATGTGTTGCAAGGCGCGTTCGCGCAGATCGTGCCGGATACGATTCCGGCGCTCGGTGAGGGCGGTCCGTCGGTCGTGTCGATTTCGGGCCGTAGCTCGGATGGCAAGGGCGGCGGGCGCGGCAACTGGTTGATTACCGACGGCGTTCTCGGCAGTTGGGGCGGTGGTCGTACCGACGGCTGCGAAGGCATTGCGAATCCACTCGGCAATCTGTCGAACCAGCCGGTCGAATTGATCGAGGCGCGTCTGCCGCTCAAGATCACCGAGTATGGATTCGTTACCAACTCCGGCGGCGCGGGCCGGCATCGCGGCGGCCTTGCAATGCGCCGCGCTTATGAATTGCGCAGCGACCACGCGTTGCTCGGACTGCGCTCGGACCGGCGCGCACATCGGCCGTCGGGCTCGCACGGCGGCCTGAGCGGATCGCCGTCGCTCAATCTGCTGACCCGCGACGGTCAAAGCACGTTGCTGCCGACCATGCCGAGCACGGTGACCGCACTTCGCAAGGGCGATCGTTTCTGCCATATCGCGGCGGGCGGCGCAGGTCATGGAGATCCGTTGACACGTTCGCCGCAGGCCGTGCGCGAGGACGTGCTTGACGATCGCATCACGGAGCAGCTGGCGCGTGAAGTGTATGGCGTCGTGCTCGAAGGCGCGGGGCGCGGCGTCGACGAGCACCGCACCGCCGAGATGCGGGGGCTTCTCCAGACGCTTTCCTGGCAGGAGCGCGTCGCGAGGCAGGAGGCGCTGTTTCTGCAATCGACCGGCGCCGATGCTACGGCTATCGGCAAACTACTCTGACCACGACAGGGGCTTTGACTATGTCCGCTTCAATCCCTGAGTCAGTCCTCGATACTCAACGTGTGCGCTTGCTGCGTCCCAGTTGGGCCGAGCTCGACTATGGCGCCATCGCGGCGAATCTGGCCGTCGCGCGTGAGCAGGTGGGACGAACCACCAAAATCTACTTCGTTTGCAAGGGCGACGGATTCGGGTTCGGTGCCGCGAAGGTTGCGCAGTTGGCGGCGCAAGCGGGTGTCGATGGCTTTTGCGTCGGTAGCCCGGAAGAGGGCGTCGCGATTCGCAACGCGGGCATCGATCGCGACATTCTGCTGTTTGCCTCGACCTTGCCGGAGGATGCGGCGCAGGTTGCCGCGTTGGGACTGACGGTGACGATCCAGAGTCACGAAAGTCTGCGCGCGTTTGTCGATGCCGGCGTAGCGGTCGATGCATTCCTCGAGATCGACCCGGGCTTCGGGCGCTTCGGTTTTCTGCCGTCGCAATGGCAAGCCGCGTTCGACGCACTGCGCGCTCAGTCGACAGTGCGGCTCAAAGGCGTGTACACGCATCTGAGTTCGCCGGAGAGCGATGACGTGACGCGTAATCAGGCCGGCGTGTTCGATGCCGCGCTGGCCGACGCACGCGCCGCGGGATTCGATAACGTCATGACGATGCTGGCGAGTTCACGGGTGATGCTCGCGCATCCGCATCTGGCGTATCAGGCGGTCGACCCTGGTCGGCTTCTCTACGGAGCGCTCGACGCGGACTGGATGGCGCGTGCGCCGCTGCGGCCGATGTTGCGCGCGGTACGTGGGCGCATCATTCACGTTCAGGAGCATCCGGCTGGATCGGTCTTGGGGATTGGCTATGCGGAACCGATCCGGCTAGAACGCCGTGTGCGGATCGGTGTCGTGCCGATCGGTTTCTGGGATGGACTGAATCACGTGCCGCCGCTTGGCCGCGTGATAGTGCACGGACAGGAGGCTTGTATTCTTGGGCGCCGTTCGTTCCAGCATACCGTGGTCGACATCACGGAGAATGAGCAGGCCCGGACTGGAAGTGTCGTGACGTTGCTGGGACAGGACGGCGACCAGACGATAACGATCGACGAACTGGCAGCATCGCTGCGGCTGCCCGTCATGGAACTGATTCCGCGGTTAGTGAGGAGCTTGCCTCACCTTGACACCGAAGTGACGGATGTGCCGGGCAATGACGGATGTGTCTGTCGCTCATCCAACTGAATCGAATGGCCGTTGTGCATTAGAACTTGCGGGCGAAGGCGCGTTGACTCGAATGACGGCATTGGCCGATGACCGGGCAGCAGGTCCAAAGGCGAATGACCGCTGCGCCTCCGGACGAAACGAAAGGCGGCCCTGGAGCCACGTGGCGAGGCAAGGGGCGACACGGGTCGGTCGGGCGCGTCGATATTGCCAATGCCGTGATAACCCGCCGTGTCACCGCAACCGCTTCTTGGCATTAGCTGTGGAATCGGCAGGGCCGGGCAGCGTCCCCGGATTCTCGGCAATTCCGGTCGTTCATGCCTTGCTCGACGCAGTTGTTTCGCAGCGACCGTTTTCGTGCAGTTTCGAATCGTCAATGGCGATCCGCACTCGAAATAGAGCGGGGTGATTGCTCCACGCTCGCACCGACATCAAGAACGAACCGTTCCGGCCGAGCCAACCTTCGAGGCAACAAGGAAACCTGTTGCGACGACAGTCCTTGTTTCGGAGAAGGCGCTGACGCTGACCTTGCTGCGCGGTCGCCCAACTGCGGTTTTCTGAATCTTGTCGTGGTCGAACGCGACCCACACGCCTGAGTAATGGCTGATCAAGGTTGGACCAGGCGACTTCCACCACGTTGATGTCAGCCATCTTGCCATTGCTTTCTGACAGTTCCTTCTGGGTGACCAGGCGTCAGTGGACGTATGGTCAGCCATTGGCCACTTTGCGCTCGCCACAAGGCGCCTTGTTCCTGCGGCGCAGTTCATCTGTGGTTTCGCCGCCGCCGTCCGGCAGCCAGCCAGGCGGCTGGAGAATGTGATTGATCGCCGTCCACACGTTCTTTGCCTTCACTACGTCCCGCACCAGTGTCGCCCAGTGCTCGAACTCGACGACGAACGGATTGCGCGAGGTGGTCGGCGTGACGAGACCGTAACGGCAAGGTTCGTCGGCGCGCTCCTCAACGTAGGTGCCGAACAGCCGGTCGAAGATAATCAATACGCCGCCGTAGTTCGCATCCAGATAATCGACATTCGATGCATGGTGCACGCGGTGCGAGGATGGCGTATTGAAAACATACTCAAGCCAGCCGAGCTTCGGAATCCACGTGGTATGCAGCCAGAATTGATACATGAGGTTGATGAAGAGCGTCAGCAGTACGACTTCAGGACGCACGCCGAGCCATACGAGCGGCGCGAAGAAGATCGCCGAGCCCGACAGCTTGCCCGTCACGCCGAGCCGGTACGCGGTGGAAAGGGTCAACTGGTTAGGCGAGTGGTGCACAGCGTGCGTCGCCCAGAAGAACCGGATGCGATGCGATGCCCGGTGATACCAGTAGTAGCAGAATTCCTGGCCGATGAAGAGCGTGAGCACCATCAGAGCGCTGTTCAGTTCTACGGTGAAGATGCGATGCTCCCATGCCAGGGCAAATATGGGGGTTGCGAGCGAGAGCGGCAGCAGCGCGAGCAGCTTGCGCCCGACAACATCGGCGAGCGAAAGCCACACTTCGTGCCATGCGAATGGCGTGTCGGTTATGCGATTTTTCCGGCTAAGCCAGACAGCTTCGACCAGCGACACGGCGATGACGAAAGCTGTGACGTAAAGCGTGAATTTTCCAAGTGATTCCATGACGATGCCCTAACGGTAGTGGCGGAAGCTATCGTCTGCGGTGAAAGGGTGTGTCAGTGCATCGCATCCGATACCGACACATTAGCCATGGGTGCCATAACAGTCTATGTGGAAGTTATTTCACCGTATGTCGTGGGACGTGGAGCCTTGCCACGCGATGAAAGTCGGGCCCAGACACATGGAGCCTGGTCCTTTGACACGGTAGTGACAATCACAGGACCGCACGGTGTCTAGGGCAGGTCAAACTGTGCTGTCGGAACCGTAGCTACCAAGATGCTCAGTCCCGCTAGCAGGCGTAACCGGAGCCGCTTGTCCAGGCCGTTTTTTATCTACGCGCCCTCGTTCGAGATGACAACCTTCAAGGCCCGCGAATGCACCGCATCGGAGAACGTAGTGTAGGCATCCATGATCCGGTCCAGCGTGAAGCGGTGCGTGACCAGCTTCTTCGGTTCAAGGCGTTTCGACGCCACAGTTGAAAGCAGCATGGGCGTGGTGTACGTATTCACCAGGCCGGTTGTCAACGTGATGTTGTGTGACCAGAGCCGCTCCAGGTGCAGGTCCACCTTCGTGCCATGCACGCCTATATTCGCGATCGTTCCGCCCGCGCCGACGATGGACTCGCAGATGGCAAATGTCGCCGGAAGACCGACTGCCTCGATGGACACATCCACACCGCGGTTGATCGTCAGCGCCATGACCTGTTCGACGGAATTTCCTGCGGCGCTGTTGACGAGGTCTGTCGCACCGAACTGCTTCGCGACTTCCAGCCGGTTGTCGTCGAGATCGATGACGATGATCTGGGCGGGCGCGTAGAACTGAGCTGTCATTAGTGCGGCAAGACCGACTGGCCCCGCCCCCACGATGGCAACGCTCTGACCCGGCTTGAGCTTGCCGTTGAGGATCCCGCATTCAAAGCCCGTCGGCAGGATGTCGCTGAGCATCACGAGAGCCTCCTCATCGGCGCCGGCGGGCATGTGATAAAGGCTCGAGTCGGCATGTGGGATGAGGACCTTCTCGGCCTGCGTACCGTCAATGAGATGCCCGAGAAGCCACCCACCTGTCGTGCAATGGGAATACATCTGCCGTCGGCAGAATTCACATTTTCCGCAAGAACTGATGCATGAGATCAACACCAGGTCGCCGATCATGAAGTTGGACACGGCGTTGCCGACGGCTTCGATGACGCCGACGCCCTCATGACCGAGCGTCGTGCCGGGCCGCACTTTCGGGACGTCGCCTTTCAGAATGTGCAGGTCTGTGCCACAGATCGTCGTCTTCGTGATGCGCACAATCGCATCCGTCGGCTTCGCGATTGTCGGTTCCGGCCTGTCTTCGAGCGCCTTCTGGCCCGGACCATGGAATACCAATGCTTTCATGACCACCTCCATTGCGATGCATCCTCGGACATCGGCGGGCGCCTGGTCTGCGCGGCTTTAGCCATGCGACGCGGCAAGGTAACTATGAATCTGATACACCACAGCCGCGCCTTCACCGACGGCGGCCGCGACACGCTTAATCGAGCCCGAGCGAACGTCACCGATCGCGAACACGCCGTCGACGCTAGTCCGTAATGGTGACGCCGCAAGGCCCGCTTCGGGAAGGTCAGTGCCAGTTAAGACGAACCCTTTGTCGTCCAACGACACGCCGCATGTCTCCAACCAGCTTGAATTCGGTTCGGCGCCCACGAACACGAACAGATGATGTGCTGTCATCGTCCCCTCGATGCCGCCCGCACCGCGGAAATGCACGCGCTCAAGGCGTTCGCCCCCTTCAAGCGCTGTCAGTTCGGTGCGCCTATGAACCGTCACGTTCTCCAGCGCGGCAACGCGCTCGATCAGATAGCGCGACATGCTCTTTTCGAGGCTCGATCCGCGGATGAACATATGGACGTGCTCCGCGTGCGACGCGAGAAACACGACCGCCTGTCCCGCGGAGTTGCCGCCGCCCACGAGCAGCACCGGTTCTTTGCGGCAAAGCCTCGCCTCGATCGGCGAGGCCCAGAAATAGACGCCGCGGGATTCGAAGCGCGCGAGCCCTTCGACACCGAAACGCCGGTACTCCGCGCCGCTCGCGATCACGACGGTACGGGTGGTGATGCGCCGCGCGTCGGCAAGCTCCAGGACGAGCGGGTGCCGGTCGCAGTACAGCCTCTTGACCTCACATGGAATACCGAGATGCGCGCCGAACTTTTGCGCCTGGGCGAACGCGCGGCTCGCCAGCGCATGTCCGGAGATCCCGGTGGGAAACCCCAGGTAATTCTCAATGCGCGAACTCGTACCGGCCTGACCGCCAGGCGCCCGGCCGTCGAAAGTCGCCACCGATAGTCCTTCGGATGCGGCATAGACAGCCGTCGCCAGCCCCGCCGGTCCGGCACCGACGATCGCGACATCGTAGACGTGAGTTGGATCGAACTCGGGAATGAGTGCGAGGCACGACGCCAGTTGGCCCTCGTCGGGGTTTCTTAGCATCGTGCCGTTGGGGCACAGGACGAGCGGGAAATCGTCGGGCTGCGTCGTCAGCCGCTTGAGTAGCGCGATGGCTTCGGCATCGCTGTCGGCATCGATCGTCGTCTGCGGACAGCCATTGCGGAGAAGGAAATCCTGCAAGGCGACGAGCCGCGCGTTACCGGGCGGTCCGACGAAAACGACGCCCTGCCCGCGTTCGATGATCAAGGCACGCCTCAAGATCAACGCACGCATGATTTTTTCGCCGAGTTCGGCTTCGCTCATCATCATCGCGGTGAGTCCGTCGGGCCGCAGCAAAAGCGCTTCGACATCCTCGATGACGTGCGCGTCGAGCAAGGCGGGCTTGCGCGAGAGCTGTGCGACATCGGAGGTGAACTCGCCATACCCCGTATGAGTCCGTACTACGCGCTCGCGGCCCAGGCCGTCGCGTCCGACGATCCGAACCTTACCTGAAAGCAGGACGAACACACCCGGGCTGATGCTTCCGGCGCGATAGAGCAATTCACCCACTGCGTGGTGACAACGGTTGCCAAAACGCCGCAGCCTGTCGACCTCGACCTGGGTCAGGACCGGAAACATCTGCTGGAAACGCGGATGGTCGCGCACACTCGGATCGTCGGTCAGCTCGCCCTCCTGCGCGCGCTGCGCGTCGTCCAGTGGCTCGCAAACGAGCGCGCTGCCTGGCGACACTGACTCGTTGTCCATCTGAGATTTACCTCGCAACACCCTACACTCATGGATCACTGCACGGAAGCCGTGGACGCCGGCTTCGTCACGGCATCGGCCATCGCTCATAGTTGCCATGCTCAAAACGCAGCGTTCGGCGCACACTCCAGGCGATTTCCAGCATCAACGAAGTCATGGCTGACTGGGTCGCCCCTATGCGTGAGGCCGGCAAGGTTATATTCCCGCAGCGGCTTCGTACGAAGCAGATCGTGAAGAATGCACTGCCTGCTCGCATCGATAACAGCCTCAGGATGGCGTTCGACGCGGCATGTATCTTATGCCGGTCCAAGGCGGCGCACACTACCGCCCGATATCGCTTCGTCGCTCATCGCTACTTCTCCTCCAGCGAGGGCGGTGGCGCCGCCACCTGGCCGACCGTCGGCTCTACAAGCGTGGCGAGAGACCTTATAGCGTGCCGGCTTGGCCTGCAAGCTGGCCAATGTAGTAACCGAGCCGATTTTCGACATCTCCCGGCTTGTGGAATCCACGCGCCAGCAGTGCCTTGATGTTCTTCTGCGCGGCGGGGCGCCCCAGCGACGCCATGCACGCGTCCCACCCTGCGCCGAGTTCGACGTCTGGCGGCAGGCTGGTGTTGACAAGGCGCTTGGTGTTGGCGATGGCCCACTTGTCAAACCTGGAAATGCGAGTCGCTAGCGCGTCCACGAATGCGTCGAGATCGGCATCAGGCAGTGAACGGTTCACGTAGCCATACGCCTCGGCCTGAGCACCACTGATGTCCTCCGAGCCCAGCAGCACTTCAAGCGCGCGGTTACGGCCGATAAGCTGGGGCAGTCGGGCCATAGGGCCGCCGCCAGCGACCATCCCCACACCCACCTCCCATTGCGAAAGGATAGTCTTTTCGCGACTGGCGAAACTCATGTCGCAGGCGAGCGTGATCTCGCTGCCGTTGCCCGTCGCCCGGCCGCGGATGAGGGCGATGGAGACGACGGGCGCGCGCGTCAGGCGTACAAGGAAGTCGGGCCACTGCGGCAGGCCTGTAGGCCCGGGCGGCATGGCCGTCAGGTCCGCGAGCCCGGCGGCGAAATCCGCGTGATTCAGAAAATAGCCGTCTACCGCACTTTCGAAGACCACCACTCTGACATGCTCGTCGGCTTCTAGCGCGTTGATGAGTTCGTGGAATTGCCCGACCATCGGCGGGCCCATCACGTTGATCGGCGGGTGGTCGATCGTGACACGCCAACAGGCCGGGGAGTGCCGTGCAACCTTAAGTTGAGTTGGGGTTGTCGTCGCATTCATGATGGGACTCCTGTCACCGACAGATGCGCGCGGGCGCCTTGGCCGCGCCGGAACAGAACTAGGCCTGCAGAACCTTGAGCAGTTCCCTGGCGGTCGGACCGGATGAGGCCGGGTTCTGACCGGTGATCAGCCGTCCGTCGACAATAGTGAACACGCCCCAGTTTTCCACCTTTTCAAAGTGGCCGCCCAGGCGCTTGAGTTCATCTTCGACGAGAAAGGGCATCACCTTGGTCAGGCCGACGGCTTCTTCCTCATCATTGGTAAAGCAGGTGACGCGCTTTCCCTTGACGAGAGGCTGTCCCTCGTAGGTCGCCTTGAGCAGGACACAAGGGTCATGACAGACGGCGGCGACCGGCTTGCCGGCGTTGTAGAAATCCTCGATCAAGGCGATCGAGTTTTTGTCATTGGTCAGATCCCACATCGGGCCATGGCCACCGGCGTAGAAAATCGTATCGTAGTCGGCGGCCTTGACGTCGGCGAGCTTGACGCTGTTGGCCAACACCTTCTGGGTCGCAGGATCTTTCTTGAAGCGGAGCATCGAGTCGGTCTGATTGTCGGGGTCGTCGCTTCTGGGATCGATCGGTGGATGGCCACCCTTGGGTGAGGTCACGGTGACCTCCACATCGGCATCCGTGAACGCATAGTAGGGCGCCGTGAATTCTTCGAGCCAGAAGCCGGTCGGCTTGCCGGTATCTCCAAGCACGTTGTGCGAAGTCAAAACCAACAGGATTTTCATTGCAGTCTCCGTTCATTGAGGCCAGTGTCTAAACGCGGCTTCGCCGCAGGGCATGCTTGAGATGAAAGTCGTTGCTCGGAGCAG